>JADGPX010000088.1 GCA_017882215.1 Chitinophagaceae bacterium
TTTTATAACAAGATATGGCTATCTGGCTATATTTATTATGGAATCCCATTCCTAACGAGCTTGTACTTATGTTTGTGTCATCATCGACCTTATTATGCTTAGATTTTTTATTAGTCCAGGCGTCAGAAGTTGTCTAGTATTTTTACCTCAACTCTCCGATTTAATGCCCTAATTTTTTCATCCGTATCTTTAAATAGTGGGTGACTTTTTCCAAATCCGGTAAATTTTAATCGGTCAGATTCAATCCCATTATTAATAAGCCAATTATAAACAGCCGTTGCTCTATTAATTGATAATTCGAGATTGTATTCTTCGCTACCAATGTCATCAGTGTGTCCAGAAATTAATATTCTAATCTTAGGATTGTAAATGAGATATGTTAAAAGTGTTTTAAGAATAGTATCTGCCTCTGGGAGTAGTACGTAACTATTAAATTCATAATTTACATTCTTCAAAATCACTGAATTACCAGGTTTCAATTTATTCAGATCAGTTTCAATCATTGGTGTGTCCTTATTCGGAATTATGCTAACTGTGTCATTTTGAATTATGTTGTTTTTACAATAACATTCCATGGTGTCTTTAATCTCATGTAAGTCAACATTGTCGAGGAGATAGTAAGCTGACTCTTCTATTCCAAATTGGCTTTGTGGAATATTTTCTCTTCGGATAATTTTTAATTTGTCTTGTGAGATAAATCTTCCAATTGAAATGTATTGTTCTCCTCCTTCTGCAATAAAATAATCACACAATGTTACAAATCGTTTATTGTCAACTGTTAATGTTGAAAGTATTACTTGAGGTAAAAAAGAGCTTTCATTACTTTGATCAATTGCAATCGCATTGGTAGATAAGTGGAAAGCAAGACGATTTATCGAAAATCCTGAATATGAAGGCAGGGCTATAGAAACCTTGATACAGTATTTTTGACCTTTTGATAAAGGTTTAATGAGTTTTCCCTGAATGTATTCTGAATATGGCTCTTTTTCTCTATAGAGTCCAAGCCCTGCATAACTGAACTTATCTGGAAGTGGGAAATCAAAAAGGTAGTAATTGCTAAGTACATCAATGGTCCTTAAGTTGCTAAGATAATCAGGAGTATAATTTCCAGGCGTAACCCAAAAAGGAATCCAATCATCAATTTTGGATTTTCCATCATAAATTACTGGCACCGGTTTATAGTAGAAATAATCAAATTCCGGATTAATTACAAGGTTTATCCCCAGAGTAAGAGGCGTATTTAAAATGGTATCAATTACTCCATTTCTTAGAGTAATTTCCCCAACAAGTTGGGAGTCTTTATAAATCTCTTTGATAGAATTAATGAGAATTCCATTTAAATATGAGTCCTCGCGATATTTCTTACCTCGTTCATTGAAATATGTCCATTTACCATTGGGCAAATCATATGGGTTTTTGTCCTTAATAAATTTATAGTTCTCGATTCTGCTCAGTTGTCCATTTTGATACCAGTATTTCCATACCTTTCCTTTTTTTTCTATATCACCAAACTTCTGCATTTTCGGTGGCATTTTAACATCATAAAAGATCGGGTATTTGTAAAGAAAACCTGCAGATTCCAATTGTCCATTCTTATAATATGTTTTAGTCATTTTTCGTTGACCACTTGAATTTAAACAACTTATAATGATAAATGTAATTATGAGAATCCTTTTCATTATTTCATTGGTTATGTATTCTTATATGGTTTTTGTAAGTCCTGATAAATGACTAGAAGTTTTCTAGCATGACATAGTTGTCTTGGTTATAATGCAAAAACCATTTTGAAACATTTCATATTTATTGTTATATGGTTCCTGTCGAATTTATCATTATGTAGTCACGCGATGCGAAGATAATTAACTTTCTTATTGTATGCTTAGGTTTTTTCTTAATTGCCAAATCGTCTCGATGTTAATAATTCAAGCATAACGGCAGTTTGTCTAAGAACCTTTATTAGTCCGTAAATTTTAATTTGATTTAAGCCGCATTATACCTGAAATTCTAATTATATTTTTAATGTAGAATTATTTTATATTTAACATACCCGGAACAGATAACTTAAAAAAGTATAATTTGTTAAAACAAATGATACCTTTAAAAATCCATCCACCAAAAACTTTTCAGCCCTGTGGATGAAATCTGTCACTGTTGATATTCAGTGGTTCTTTAGTTCTTAATGTCGGGTTGAACCATATCAGAATGGATGAAATACTGCGTTATAAAATCCATGTCACCGGACATGTCCAGGGTGTAGGATTCAGATGGAGTGCTGCAAGGGAGGCCCGGAATCTTGGTATTAAAGGTTACATTAAAAATTTATCCAATGGGAGTGTTTACATAGAAGCTGAAGGATCACTGATACAGCTAACCTCTTTTGTTGAGTGGTGTAGAAAAGGTACGGGGTTCGGTTTTGTAGAATCTGTAAAAGTGGATATTATACCTCCTGCTAATTATACAGATTTTCGGATTGAATCCTAAGGATAATCACTTATTGAACTTAAAAATATCTGACTATGACTCTTAAAAATTTATCGAAAGTTGTTTTCTTTTTCTTCCTGTTCTGGAGCTGCTCATCAAAAAACTCCAATTGGCAGCAACTTTTTAATGGAAAAAATCTAACCGGTTGGGATACCTATCTGGGACCTGAATACGATACAACATTGAATAAGCCGGGGACAATTCCCATAGGTCTCAATATTGATCCTTCGAATGTGTTTGATACTCCAAAATTCACGGCAATCTGAAGGAGACAAGGAAATTCCGTTGAATAAAGGAAAGATTCAGATTCAATCGGAAGGTTCAGAGGTTTTTTACAGGGATATTAAAATATGTTCTATAGATAAAATACCTGTAAATATTCTGAAGGAACAATCCATGGCTAGATGAAATAACCCAAAATAATACTTATTATCTGTGAATGACCAGGCGTTTTCTTCCTGTAAATGCTAAAATGACCGGCCAAATGTGGACAAGATTAAAGATGGCTAAGAATGTGTATCAAAAATGTTAGTCACTTATAATGTTGGTTTTTCCTGAGGTTTGGTGCTCTTGAGTTTTGCTTCAATTATTGGAATTATTATTTTGAATTTATCAGCATCTTTCATAGTTTCTGCAACTGTAGCGTCGTCAATCACACGCCATTTACCGACCCTCTCAATACTATCTGCTTTCATTCTTAATAAATTAGCCATCTGCTCCTCCGGAGTATATAATTCTTTCATTTTCCCATTTAAAGCCTTTTCATCCTCTAGCAGCTTATGATATAACTCTTGCATTTCTGAAGAAGATGGTAAATGAGGTGCAAGACTTTTACTATATATCTCATTTGCCATCTTTAACTGAAGTTTCCAGAATTTGTCGCCCTGAAGAAACGCCCTTGCTTTATTTATAAGACCTTCACATTTACCCTTTTCATTAATAACGACCGTATCTGGTTTGGAGAAATATAAATAACCACAAAAAATAATTATTGCTATTATAATTACTGTTGCTTTGTACATAACTTTTTCCTGTTAAAATGTTGAATTTCTGACTTCGTCGTTTTGGTCACTCTGGACCCATCACCGATGTTTTAAGTTTTTACAAAATTATAAATAGTAAAATTAAATCCAAGACAAATAAATATAATATGCTACATGATATCAATCCCATTCTCAGACCGCAAGGTTTCAAAAGGGAAGAGACATTATTATACAATAAATTACCCTGCGATATTCGATGCTCAGTTTAACTGGATTCTCAGATACAGTTCATTATTTCCGAAAAATGTAAAACAGGTGCCTTTCCGACAGGATTTTTACTTAAACTAACCATTGCTTTTGCCAGTTTGTCTGCAGGCATACTCCTGTATTTTTTGGAAGATCCTGTCAAAATCGGGTCTATCACTTTCATCACACCAAAAACAATTTTCTCAATTAATCTAAATTCATTCCTGTCTCCAACCAAAAACCCTGGTCTGAAATGAAAAGCCATTTTGGGGAAGAATTTCTCTGTGCCATTTTCCATCTCGGCTTTCGTCTTCAAATAAAATCCACCTTTAGGACTTGCTCCTACACTTGAAACATTCAGCATAATCTTAACCCCGTTTTCTGAAGCAATTTTGGCAAATGTTATAGGCAAATCTCTATCTATACGTTGTTGTTCTTTCTGGCTACCTGCTTGCTTTATTGTTGTTCCCAAAGCATTAAAAAGTACATCCCCCTGAATTTCAGAACTCAAAGTAATTATATCTTTCATGGGACTAACAATTTCTTTCAATTTTGGATTAATTATCCCGGTAGGTTTTCGGACAAATATCCTCACTTCCGAAAAATTGTTATCGCTCAAAACTTCTTTCAAAATCAAATTACCCACTAATCCGGTTGCTCCTATTACAATTGCTTTCATTAATAATGGTTATTAATTTACAAATTTATATTCTTAAAATGGAAGTAGCGTTTTCATCTCGTAGAGAACATTTAACTATCTGGAAGTTATAACTAATTTCTTGCCCTTTTTCAACTCATTATAAGATATAAAATATCCTTCAATTTTTTTATCTCCGGAAGTAATAGAACTGATTTTTTTACCTGAATCATTTTTAAGAATCGTACAAGTTATATTTTCGTCCAACGTCAAATCTACTTTATTGAAAAGTGGTACTGAAATAATAAAATTATCATCAGACGGAGAAAATGGATAAATCCCAATGGCATTAAACACGTACCATGACGACATTTCACCAGCATCATCCATTCCGGCATAAGCCAACCTGTCTTTACCCAAATCATAGAAATGGTTCATGATGCTATCCAATATGACCTGTGATTTTTCCTGTTTGTCAACAAAATAGTACATGAATGGAAAACTGTGATCGGGTTGGTTTCCATGACAATATTGTCCAATAAAGCCAGATATGTTATAGGCTTCAACTCCCTTCCATGGAATTGTAAAAAGATCATCTAATTTGCGCTCAAAATCATCTTTACTCTTGTAAAGACCAACCAACCCTTTTGCATCATGAGGCGCGAAAAAAGAAGATTGCCATGCATTGGCTTCGCGGTACATATATTCATAGTATGGAAACTCCGGGTCAAAATTCTTAATAAAAGTCCCATCATCAAGGCGACCTCTCATTAATCCTGTTGATGGATCAAACATATTTTTATAATTACTGGTCCTTTTCATCAACATCCTGTAATTACCCGTATCGCCCAATTCTTTAGCCAACAGAGCCACTGCATAATCATCGTAAGCGTATTCCAGGGTTTTTGTAACCCCGGCTTTGGCTTTTGTTTCAATTCGGGGATTTGCTATATCAGGATCTGATATATAACCTTTGTTAATATATTCAATTATAAAAGGCCTGCTTTTGTTTTCCATGGTAGCATTTCTTAAAAGAAGATTATAGGCGCTTTTTACATCGTAACCTCGTATTCCTTTTAAATATGATCCTGTAATAAAAGGAGCTGCATGGTCGCCATGGAAAAATGTGGGCATAAATCCGGTTTTTTCGCCTTTGTCGATTAATGACTTAATCACATCAACTGTTACTGCAGGAGATAACATTCCCAATAAAACCAGCTTATTCCGATAGTCATCCCATAAAGATGGTTCTGTATAATAATTAAACCCTTTATTTACAACCTGACCTATTAAATCTGTAAAATCTCCGTTAATATCGCTTCTTAAAGCCGGCCAGAGAAACGACCGGTATAAACAAGAATAGAATATCCCCCGCTGCCTTTCAGTGCCACCCGACACCATAATTTTTGATAATAAATTATCCCATATATCAGTCGCCTCTTTTCTCACCTGCGAAAAACTTTTCCCTAACATTTCTTTCTCTAAGTTTTCTTTTGCATTTTTAATGCTTACAAATGAAAATCCTAATTGTATTTCCAACGGTTTAACCTCATCAACAAAATTGACAACTGATATTTTTTTCGTATCATTTTTCAGCGAATCAATGTTTTTTATTTTATGATTGGTAACCGCGTAGAAGTACATTTTTTCGCCCGCTTGCTGAAATCCTTTAAAAACATTGTCACCTCCCTGTTCGATATTCCAACTTCTGACTCTTTCATTAGATATTGACAGATCCACCATCAGTTTTTTACTCTCCCCGGCCTTGAAGGTGTACTTATGAAAGGCGCACCGTAATGTCGAAGTTAACTCTGCATTTACATTGTACCTTTCAAGAAAAACCTGATAATAACCCGGGTGGGCAGATTCGTTTTTGTGGCTGTAAGGAGAAGAATAGTCATCCGGAGATATATTGCCGGTAAAGGGCAATATTGGAATATAGCATAAATTCCAATGTCCTTTACTGGTATGGATAAAAGCAAAGATGACCGTATCTTCATATTGATAACCAGAACCACTTTTAAATTTAGTGACCGGGCTTAGCTGAACCATGGCATTTGGAAGTGATGATCCTGGAAATACCTCTGCTCCCCAGGTTCTGTGAGTTGGCTTATATCCTATGTCTATACTATCCCATAAAGTGGCGGTACCTAAAAAAGGATTAACATAATCAGTGAGGTGTTTTTGAGCGTGTAAAAAAGTTGTTACAAACAAAAGAAAAACGACGGAAATAAAATTTTTAACCATAACATTTCAATTATAGGATAACTCCTTCATTCAGGTAATAAAACTACTGAAAAAATCAGATCTTTTTCTTAGCCCTTTCATATTGAACCGGCCACGGAATATCCACTCCTAATTCCTTTTCCGCCTTTCTTGGGAAATATGGGTTTCGAAGAAATTCACGGGCTAATAAAACAACATCTGCTTTGTTTTCTTGTATGATACTGTTTGCTTCCTGCACAGTAGTTATTAAGCCAAGGGCACCGGTTAAAATCCCTGTTGCTTTTTTTATACTTTCAGCAAAACGCACTTGGAATAAGGGTTTCAACGGAATTTTTGCGCCAGCCACATTTCCTCCGGTGGAGCAATCTATCAGGTCGATGGTTTTAGTTTTTACCAGTTCTGCAAGTTTTATAGAGTCATTCTCTGTCCAACCGCCCTCCTGCCATTCAGTAGCCGATATTCTTAAAAACAAAGGGTAATCCCCAGGCCATACCTTTCTAACACTTTCAATTATTTGAAGTAAAAAGCGAGTGCGATTTTCAAATGAGCCGCCATACTCGTCCATTCTTTTATTGCTTATGGGCGAAAGAAACTCATTAATTAAATATCCGTGTGCCCCATGCAATTCAATCACCTTAAAACCTGCTTTTTTTGCCCTTACTGCAGCATTCTGAAAATCTTGTATTATGGTTTTTATTTCGTTAATACTTAGTTCCTTAGGAACAGCATCACCTTCCTTAAAGGCAATGGCACTTGGCGCATAAGTTTGCCAGCCACCCTCTTCTTTGGCTACGGCTTTGCTTCCTTCCCAAGGGGGCAGTTCGCTGGATTTTCTACCTGCATGGGCCAATTGAATGCCGGGTAATGAACCTTGCTTTTCTATAAACCCGGTTATACGTTTTAAAAAAGGTATATGCTCATCTTTCCAAATACCTAAATCTTTCGTTGATATTCTTCCTTCCGCAGAAACAGCAGTAGCCTCTGTAAATATTAATGCAGCGCCACCAACAGCTCTGGAGCCTAAATGCACCAGATGCCAGTCATTTGCAAATCCATCTTCGCTTGAATATTGGCACATTGGAGATACAATAATCCTGTTTTTGAGTTCAATGGTTTTTATTTTTAATGGAGAAAACAATGTAGCCATATTCTTTGGTTTTAAATACTATTAAGGGGCTTTGTATTTTGTGGGTTGTATTTCGCTTTTTACTGCACAAAGTTTAAAAGCATCCTGCATTTAAATTACAGAATGCTAATTTATAACAATAAAATAAGAAGTATTAATGTTGAGGATTTATTTAAGTGCCTTTTTTAATTCTGCAGCTGCTTGCAATAGGGCAGATTGAGTTCCAGAAACTTCGCTTAATGCATTTAACAAACCCCAGTCGTGTATCATTCCATTGTAACGGGTGGCAGTAACTTTTACACCAGCCTCATCTAATTTACGGGCATAGGCTTCGCCTTCATCTCTTAAAATATCATTTTCTGCGGTTTGTACCAAAGCAGTAGGTAATCCTTTCAATTGCTCAGTAGTGGCTTGTAAAGGTGAAGCATAAATTTCTTTCCTCTTATTTGGGTCGGTGGTATAATTATCCCACATCCACATCATTAAACTCTTAGTTAAAAAGCGACCTTTACTAAACAGATTGTAAGATTCTGTTTCGAAGTTAACATTGGTAACCGGCCAGAATAAAACCTGCAATTTAATTTCCGGCCCTTTTTTATCTTTAGCCATTAATGCCACAACGGTTGCCATGTTTCCACCTACACTATTGCCTGCTACTGCTAATCGCTTGCCATCAACACCAATCTCTTTACCATGCTCAGCTACCCATTTAGTGGCTGCATAAGCCTGGTTAATTGGAACAGGATAATGTGCTTCGGGTGAAGGAGTATAATTAACAAAAACTGCTGCTGCCCCGGATTCTACCACTAAGTCACGTACCATACGCTCATGTGTAGGAAAATCTCCCAGCACCCAGCCGCCACCATGAAAAAACATAAACACCGGGAGTATGCCTTTTGTATTTGCAGGCATAACAATGTTTAATTTAACGGATTGTCCATCCTGCGTGATGGTTTTTTCAGTAACGGTGATGCCTGACAAATCAACTTTTACAGATGATTGTGCACCGCTCAATACAGCCCTTGCTTCTTTAGGAGGTAATTGTTCCAGCGGCTTACCTGTTCCTGAGTTGAGAACTTTTAAAAATGCCCTGATGTTACTTTCAATATGAGGATCCTTTGCAGGATCAATACTTTGTGCTGATAATGCACCGCTTAAAGTCATAGTCATAAGGATAAATATAGATTTTTTTAAAATTGACCTTTTCATTCTGTTTGATTTTTATAATAATTGATATGCAATCTCTAACTTAACAAGCTGGAAGTAAATTTGTTTAATAATAAGTCAAAGGGGGTGAGGTTACTTAGCTGTTATTCAATAATGAACAATGCGTGGCAATAGGACCAAATGATCTTGCACAACTTGCTAATGAACCTGTTTCACAATACGTTCCTGAACTTTACTTGTATGTTTTGTGGCAAGTTCCTCTAGATTGTTGAAGAATCGGATTTTGCATATAGGAAATGAACTGCCATTTCTTAAAACATTTAGCAGTATTTCGAAAATTAAAAATTCTTTATTTTTTTCTCTTACTCCAGATAAGATGAAACTGGGTGCAGGTATTTGCATCAATATTTAATGTTTCATTCCAGTATTCAAATCCTGTTTGATCTTTTACACTAAGAGTATAAGCATGCGTTTTAACTTTTCCCAAATCTTCTGTTGCTGTTATTGAACCATTCTGACCGCAAACAGGAGCCACCACCCAGTATACGCTTGTTGCTGAGGAACCAATAACCTGTCCACTGAGATAGAATGTAAGAGCCGTGGCACCATCAGCGACCAACCCGGTAGAAGCAGTCTGATCATACCAAATTACAATATCCCCTTCATACAAACAGCTTCCATCATCTACCTGGGCAGTTGTTTGGTAATTCTTACTGTCTTTATCCATGCAGCCTTTAATTTTGCTGTCTTTTTTACAACTATTTGTGGAAGATAGCCCCATAATGAGTGTTATACAAATAAATAATGAGATAGTTTTTTTCATATTGATAGCTTTTAATTTTATTTCTTCTAAAATGAGAGTGTCTTATGAATAAATTTTTGTAGTGAAGTTAAACTTTTTAAATACATTTTATAACGTTTTCCGGCAAATGGTCACAATTTTTCTACATAAAATCATTTGACTCAATAAACATTCTCACGTGATTTTTGTTTGAAATTGAGTATTAACCATTAAATATTTATTATCATGAGAACATATAGTAACAATTTTAAGAGCCCGTCCTATTTACCGGGAAAGAAATTCACGGTTAAACAAATTCTATTAGTTGTTTTAGCCGGCATCTTATTTACTGCAGCTTCCTGCAAAAAAAGTACTGATCCAAATGTTACATTTAAGGCAATAATCAATGGTGCCAGTGAAACACCTGCCAATGCTTCCACTGCATCGGGAACAGCGACTCTGACATATAATAAAGACACAAAAATATTTACCGTTGTAGTAACCTTCAGTGGTATAACTGCAACAGTCTCTCACATTCATAAAGGTGATGTAGGTGTTGCAGGAGGTGTAATATTTGGATTTACGGCACCGATAACATCCCCTATCAATTATACCTCTGTTGCATTAGATGCCACACAAGATGCTGATCTCAATGCAAATATGTATTATGTAAATATTCATTCAGCTGCATTTCCAGGTGGCGAAATCAGGGGACAGCTTATTAAACAGTAGACTAAAGCTTTTTTTTCTTCACAAACGGTCTCCTAAACAGGGATCGTTTGTGATTTTAATGTTTTAATCC
>JADGPX010000318.1 GCA_017882215.1 Chitinophagaceae bacterium
GCGGATAGCTGTTGGATCAACAATAAAGACCATAGGTATGCCTTTTTTTAAGAAATATAAAATATCTCTCCCACCAATAAAGGAGCAAGAAAAAATTGCAGAAATTCTCTCTACCTGGGACAAGGCAATCGAGCATAAAGAAAAACTCATTGAAGAGAAAAAAGAGTTCAAAAGAGGGCTTATGCAGAAACTTCTTACAGGAGAGACAAGATTTCCAGAGTTTAGTGGTGAGTGGGTGGAAGTAAAGTTAAAAGATATATTGAAAGTAGTTACACGAAGTGAAAAGTGGGACGATAAAAAATTATACAAATTGGTTAGTGTAAGAAGAAGATCTGGGGGTGTTTTCTATCGCGGTGAGTTATTTGGTCATCAAATCGAGACAAAAAATTTAGTGCCAATTAAAAAAAATGATTTCTTAATTGATCAAGCGTACCTAGGCAAAGCAACTGAATGTAATGCCTTTCGGGTATTCTTCTTGTTTTTGGAATTTTAACCACAAGCTCTTTTCCATCTGCTTGAATGAATTTGAAGTCAATATCTGCAATATCTACTTTAAGTGTTCTTATTTCAATGCCTTCTGTTGTAGTAATTTCTTTATTAAATTTGTTATAAAGAATTCTATGCATTAATGTACTTTTACCTACAAATCCTTCGCCAACAATTAACAATTTAGCTTCATAAATTTTTGTTTTTTCAGTTTCAAGTTGAAGAAAATAATTCCTAATAGCATTAATACCTTGATGAACAACTTCTATAGGTGGTTCAATTAAAGGATTATATTCAATTTCAAGGCGAGTTAATTTTGGCAGAAAAACCAACTCACGTGGTATTTTTTTAATTAAATTTCCGCTTAATTTAATACATTCCAAATTTTGTAGGAGGCTGATTTCATGTGGTATTTCAGTAATTCTGTTACTTTCTAAATTTATTGTTTTAAGCCAAGTGCATTCTAATAATTCTATTGGGATCTTCTTAATACCTAGATCGCTTAAATAAATATCAACAAATATTTTATTTTCCTTAACTATCTCAATAATATTATTTGCTCGTGAATTCATATATATATATACGATAAAGATAAATAGGCTTAAATTGAGAGTTTAAATGATAACAATTAGTGACTATTATTGAAAAAATAATTGAATATTATAAACTTTGCATTGCCGGAATAATCACTACGGCTAAACCATATCAAATATAAAACAAATTAAAGTATAGAAGATGAATATTATTGGGCATAGGGCGGGAATGAGCAGTTTATGGAGGGTGAGGAGCGAATGTTGCAGAAACCTCAGGTGGGTGCGACCTACTGCCGCCTGTGTCGCATATTCAGGCTGGCTTGTAGGAAAGCATGCGTCCAGACGGTGGCGGGGAGCATGGCGATTGCGGTTTGCTGCAAAAATGAGCGACGAACTGACATGTGCTGCGGTGTGGCCCCGCTGGCGCGGATTTGCAATCATAAGTGTTCGAAACCTAAGCAGAGCTATAAAATGTTTTGATTATCTGAGGATTGCCACCACATAAAATCACAATTTCTTCGATAAGCAGGGCTTCAAGTTGATTTGCCAATTTGATTTTGGGGATTTTATACCCTTTGTATTTATTAGCATTCTTGAAAACCGTTAGCAAAATTGCTGCTATCATTGTCATATAAAGCACTACTCGTATACCATTTTCATCACGGGAAAGTAGATGGCTGAAATTGAGTTGCTGCTTGATGAACCTGAAAAACACTTCTATTTGCCAGCGTTGTTTATAGATGTGTGCTATCTCATAAGCCTCCAGTTCTTTAATATTGGAAAGAAAATACAACGGTTCATCATCCTTTGAAGTTATTATAAGCCTGTAAAAACCATTTGTAGGCTTATCTTTCTTGTCATACAATTGTACGATATAATCATGCTCTAAAATCAATCCATCAGAATCTGAATTATTCGGTTTGAGCCGTTGTTCACTCAAAATGACATACCGTACATTTGGGTTTACCCTTGTCACAAATTGATATTCAGACTCGTTTAGCTGCTCCAGTACTTTTCGCGACTGTAATCCTCGGTCAAAAATTATAATATCATCTCCTTTATTGGCATAAGATAGTATAGTTTCACCCAATGCCACATCTTCTGAAAGGTGGTGCTGATCAGAGAATACAGCAACATGGACAGGTATTTTTCGAAAACCAAATGTAAACTTCACATAGCGCTTATCGCCTTTTTTATTAACCTTCATGCCGCTTTTTAGCAGCTTTGATGAAGCTGTTACCATTGTCGAATCAAAGGATATAAGGTTTGATGATGGTTTTATGTCTCCTTCAAATTTCTCCAGACACGCCTTGAATATGTCTTCAAAATAAGCAGGATTTAGATTGATAAGTCTATCACGAATTGAGTTATACTTGACTCCGGTGTGTTTTGAATAAGCAACCCTCGCAAAAGAGATAGAGTGGTAAACCTCCTCGATAACCCTGTAACTTGCTTCCCTGGTAGTTAGAAAACTATACAATAACAACTGAAACATCGAAACACCATCTAATTTCTTTACCTGATGGTTAATCTCATACTTCAAACAAAGTTCATGTAGCAGTTCCGTCGGGATGTAATTGAGAATTTGTTTTGCATTCATGAAACAAAAATGCTACACAAATATATTCATATTTCATTGTAAGTCATCATTTTATAAACCTTCATATGTTGATAAGTTCAGGTTTCGAACACTTATGATTACAAATCCGCGCCAGCGAGGGA
>JADGPX010000089.1 GCA_017882215.1 Chitinophagaceae bacterium
TACTTCGTTTGATGATGCTGAATACATGGATAGATTATGGCGGGGCACAACCTCTGTTGAAGCTGCTGATAAAGAAGGCTGGGTTGTTTCGATAACACCAAGCGGAGGATGGCTGCCCGCGTGCATTGCAGGGCATACAGGAGTTGGCATGAGCCAGCGCATGCAGAGTTTTGTTTTGGATGCAACTATCAATCCGTTTAATGTTGTAGAGCCGGGCAAGCGGCCACGGGTAACGCTTACACCAACGCTTGCATTAAAAGATGGCAAACCATTTTTAGCATTTGGTGTACAGGGTGGTGATACACAGGATCAGAATTTATTACAGTTCTTTTTAAATATGGTAGAGTTTGGGATGACGGTGCAACAATCTACTGAAGCCGCAAACTTTAATACAAATCAATTATGGTTATCACTCGGTGGTACAAAAATGGAAGACCGCAGGCCCAGGCCCGGAGAAATTTTATTATCCAATACTACAAATGATTCTGTTCGCAACGAACTAAAAAAAATGGGTTATAAAATAAGTATTGGTAACCGGACCAGCGGCCCTATCAATGCAATTTTCTTAGATACAAAACATGGAAGCTTATGGGGCGGCAGCAGTAACAATGGAGAGGATTATGGAATTGGATGGTAAGAAGAAATTTTGTGCAATAAAAAAAAATATTTAATCATGTAGGTGTTTATGGACACCTGGAAGAGAGGGTTACCTTTTTTTAATATTCGTATTAAGCGTTGTAGAACTACTTTTAAATTAAAATAAAAAATGGTACAAAAAACATATTTTAAGACCAAGGATTATTGTAAAGTAAAATTTGCATTAAACATTGAAAATGCCGAAACTGTAGAAATACTTGGCTTAAACAGTGATTGGGAAAATTCTATTGTAATGCGTAAGAAAAAAGACGGCACGTTTAGCTGTGATGTATCATTACCAAAAAATTTACAACATGAATTTAAATACCTGGTTAATCAGACAGAGTGGCTCAACGAACCGGAAGCCGATGCTCAACACCCCAATGGATTTGGCGGAAATAATAGTGTGATCATTCTCTAAAATATTTCTGGCTTATAGTTCGTCTTTGCAAAGAGCAAAGCAGGAGGAGTAGTATGGGTTCAGTAATTTATCTGTTTTGAATTGTAAACGAAGGTGATTGTTCTCTATAAGCATTTACTGGCCTTCCGTATTGCATGGCAGGCTTCCATTTCGGACCTTTACGAATTGCATTTACAGCAACTTCTGCCAACTTTGATCCTTTCATAGTTAATGCCACAACATCACTTACAGTACCATCTTTTGATATAATAAATCTCACCCGGCATGTACCTGATTGTCCGGCTTCAGTAAGTTCATCAATATGGCTTTCAATAGCTTTTTTTACATATCGGGACCATCCTGCATCTCCACCAGGAAATGATGCTTCTATTTCATCTCTTGTAAATACTGAATCAATTTTTATCCCTTCTTTATTGTAATGCTTTACAATTCCGTTTTGTCCTGTAAATGATACTTCTCTTGTTATCTTGCCGGAATCATTGTAAGAAACTGTTTGCATTTTATCATTTTTAAAATCATCAAAATGATAGCTAAAACTACCCGTTTTATAGTATGTAAATGTTGCACTACTGACTTTTTTTCCGCGATCATAAATGGATGAATCTATTAAGTGACCTGTGCTATCCCATTTTTTCCAAAGTCCATCTTCTTTGTTGTTTTCGTAATTCCCTTCTGATTCTTTTACTCCATTAATAAAATACGATTGATATAACCCCTGACTAACAGCTAAAGAAGAATCAGTATAATGGGCAAGCATAACTGTTTGCTTTGTTAAGTTATAAAGTACCTGAAGTTTTACTAAACTATTTTCAATACTTCCGAAACCGGTAAAAACGGATTTTGATTTTTCGGTTGTATTTAAAGTGACATCAAAATAATAGACATACTTACTCTGGCTAAAAGAACTTAAGCAGGTAAATAACACAATAAGGCAAAGCAGGAAAATTTTGTATCTCATAGCTTTGTATTTGGAAAATAATTTAATAAAATTACAACATAATAATAATGTGAGCAGATAGTTGTGTAAAAAATAATTACACTTGAATCATGATGGAGTTTGTAACCCATATTTTTTAATGATACCTTCTGCAGCACTCATATCAAATTCAAACCCATACTTAGCTGCTGTAGCCATAAGTTTGTCTAACTCAGGCGGTTTACCGGAAGCTAAGAAAGGAGCGATCTCTGCAAAGTAGTATTCAAAATTTCCGGAAGAAATTATCTCAATAAAACGTATTCTCTCATCACCTGCATTACAAAAAGTGTGAAAAATACCTCTGGGTTTTACAACAAGACTCATCATCGTTGTGTTTAACTGAGCGAAGTCGGATGGTGCCCACCACATTGGTATTGCAAATACAGCAGTGAAAATTGTTATTAAAATTCTATTCATACAGATTCACTTTCTTTCATATAACCGTGCTCTTTCCAATTATTTATTTTACTTTCAGGGAAGGTTTGTAACTCAATCCTGAATATTTTTTCTAAAATGATATTAAATTATAACTCTTTAATTATACAAATGAAAAAGCAAAACATCCTTGCACCATTATCTATCACGCTATGGTTTCTGTTGATATTTAATCCATGTTCTCTTAAAGCTCAAAAAGTAATACCGCATGATACCAGCTATTATGTTACCTATCCCAACACCGTTACTGCACGCATTTATCTTATACAAAAATTTGTCCCATTTACTATCTCTGCTCCCAGTAATAATAAAGATCTTAACTATAAAACAAATTCAAAATTAGATCTTGGTATAGGGGCCACTTACAGGAACCTCACATTAAACCTTTCTTATGGTTTTAAATTTCTTAATAAGGACAAGGGACAGGGCACAACAAATGGATTGGATTTTCAGTTCCATCTCTATCCCCACAAATGGGCAATTGATTTGCTGGGAACATTTATTAAAGGATATTATTTAGATCCAAAAGATAATAATGGCCTCAATTTAGTTAATTACTATCTGCGCCCTGACTTTAAAAGAGATGTAATTGGTTTTTCTGTTTTTCGTGTACCTAATGCAAATAGATTTTCTTACCGGGCTGCACTAATACAAAATGACTGGCAAACAAAATCTGCCGGTTCCCTGCTTTTTGGCGGCGAGGCTTATTATGGAATAATAAATGGAGATAGTGCTCTTGTGCCAAGCCTGGTTAGTTATAACTTTCCACAGAAAGATATTACTAAAATTAATTTTTTTAGTATAGGTCCCGGTATAGGGTATGCTTATACGTTAGTAATAGACAAGAGTTTTTTTATATCCGCCTCAGCCATTGGCAGTCTTGATGTAAATTTTTCAACCGAAGAAAGAACAAATGACAAACATTCAAAGGTTAGTTTACTTCCCGGTGGTGTGTACAAAGGAGCTATTGGCTATAACAGCAGTACATGGAGCATAAGTGCCAATATTACCGGAAACGCTTTATATGCGGGAAGCGCATTTTCTTCTAAAGAATATTTTCTGCCTACGGGGAATTTACGACTTATACTGGCTAAGAAAATAGGGCTTAAAACGCACTAACTATACAAGCGGATTTAATTAAAAGATTGGAAAAAAATTTCTCCGCCCTTGGTTGGTGTTCTTTGCAATGGTTTGAGCGTTGCCCACCAATAAGCGTATTAATATAAAATCTAAATTACTTTTTATTTGTAAAAAAAAGGTGGACTTATCGTATATTCCAACTTACTCATGTTGTTGGTGCAGCCTACAGCACCGGCTCTATTGAACACCAACGGCGAAAAAATAAAAATTGCAACTTTGTCATTATACCACTTTTATTGTTTAGCAAAAGTGCGGAGGTAATTTATCAGATCACCGGGACTACGTGTTTTACCAAAACTACCTTCGATAACATCTTCATTGCCGGGAATTCTTTTTTTAAATCCAGGCATATCCTTGTGACCAAAATAAATTTTATAAAGCAATGCGCCATCTGTTTGTTTTTGGAATGACGCAGAAGTAAAGTCGGCTGGCGTAGTATTTAAATTTGTGGCTCTTTTTCCTTCACCTTTTCCTTTTATTCCATGACAGCTACGGCAGTGCGTAATATATAATTCATTGCCGGCTTTTATAGAGGCATCATCCGCTACAACAGGATTTTTCATTTTTTCATATTTTTCAGGAACTTTCCATGGATCATCTTGCGACAAGCTAAATGAAAGTGTTGTTGTCATTAATGCAACAACACCAAGAATTACTATTAAACTTTTCATTTTAGTTGTATTTAAGGGTTTATCAAAAATTGATTATAAAATACCTTTCAAAATTAAAGCAAACTAATTGAAAATTTTATGATTTAAGTCAACATAAATCCTGCGTTTTATCAGAATTATTTCCGCCTTTTGGTTGGTGTTTTGTGTAGTGGCTTTTATAGCGTGGCTTCACCAACAACAGCACTAGATTTCTGTTTCACATAATCGGTGAAGTATTAAAGATTAATGTTGAAAGAAAAACAAACACTTATTAAGCATCAAATCTGAACATGATGTATTACGGTAGAAAAATTGTTTTTTAATTTTTCTACCGTAATACATTTCACTTTGTTTTACCAAACTCAATTGCGGCCTGTGCTGCAGCCAAAAGTGCAATGGGCACACGGAAAGGAGAGCAGCTAACATAGTTCATTCCTATGCGGTAGCAGAATTTTACACTTTCAGAATCACCACCATGTTCTCCGCAAATACCAACTTTTAATGTTGGTTTTGTTTTGCGTCCGCGATCAGTACCTAATTTTATCAATTCACCCACACCTTCCTGATCTATGGTTTGGAACGGATCATCATGTAATATTTTTTGATCCATGTAGTTTGGTAAAAATCCACCCACATCATCACGACTGAATCCAAAACTCATTTGGGTTAAGTCGTTCGTACCAAAGCTGAAGAAGTCTGCCACCTGTGCCATTTTATCTGCTAACAATGCAGCTCTTGGAATTTCAATCATTGTTCCATACATATATGGTATGCTCTTCATTTTCATTTTCTCACATACTTCTTTATATACGCTGTCAACTATTAGTTTTTGATGTGTTAATTCATTTACGGTACAAGTAACAGGCACCATAATTTCAGGAAATGCTTTTTTACCCGATTTGATAATTTCTGCTGTTGCTTCAAATATGGCCCTGACCTGCATTTCAGTAATCTCAGGATAACTTACTCCCAACCTTACACCACGATGGCCCAACATTGGGTTGTTTTCATGCAAGGCCAAAACCCTTCTGCGCAACAGGCCCATACTAATACCCAATTCTTTACCGAGCTGACGTAATTTTTCTACATCATGCGGAACAAATTCGTGCAATGGCGGATCCAGCAAACGAATAGTAACAGGATACCCTTTCATTATATTCATTGTATCCTTAATATCTTTCTTCACAAACACGAAAAGATCATTCAATGCTTTGCGACGTTCAGGTTCTGTTTTACTCATCACCATTTTACGCAGCAGGTACAATGGTTGTTCACTTCCCTCCCCATAAAACATGTGTTCTGTGCGGAACAAGCCAATACCTTCGGCACCGAAGGACAATGCCTGTGCAGCATCTTGCGGTGTTTCGGCATTTGCTCTTACACCCATCAATTTAATTTTATCAACCAGCAGCATCAGATTTTTGTATGATTTATTTTTATTCAGGTCAATAGCTACTAACGGTATATCACCTTCATACACCAAACCTTTGGTACCATTTAAAGTAATGATATCTCCTTCTTTCACAACAACTCCATCCTTAGCTTTAAAGGTTTTTGTTTCGCTGTGAATTTCAATATCGCTACAACCCACAATACAACATTTACCCCAACCTCTGGCAACCAATGCAGCATGAGAAGTCATACCTCCTTTGGTAGTTAAAATAGCTTGCGATTTATGCATGCCATCTACATCTTCAGGTGAAGTTTCTTCACGAACAAGAATTACTTTTTGTCCTTTGGATGCCCACTCAACTGCTTCTGCGGATGAAAAAACAACACGGCCTTTTGAACCACCCGGGCCTGCTGGTAACCCTTTTGCAATTGCTTTTGTTACAGCTTCTACTTTAGGATCGAGCATTGGTAATAATAATTCCACCAATTGATTTGGTGCTACACGCATAATTGCAGTTTTAGCATCAATCAATTTTTCAGTAAACATTTCTGTAGCCATGCGTACAGCAGCTATACCATTACGTTTACCAACCCTGCATTGTAACATATAGAGTTTTCCTTTTTCAATGGTAAACTCAATGTCCTGCATATCTTTATAATGTTTCTCTAATCTGTTTTGAAAACCATCTAATTCTTTATATAGTTTGGGCATTAATTTTTCAAGTGTATCTAAATTTTTACTTTGACTGTTTTTAGAATACTCATTAATAGGTGCCGGCGTTCTTATGCCTGAAACCACATCTTCGCCTTGTGCATTAATAAGATATTCGCCATAAAATTTATTTTCACCTGTTCCCGGATTTCTTGTAAATGCAACCCCGGTTGCACTATCATTACCCAAATTTCCAAACACCATTGCCTGCACATTTACTGCAGTGCCCCATTCGTCAGGAATTTTTTCAATACGGCGATAATCAATAGCACGTTTCCCGTTCCAACTGCCGAAAACCCCGCCAATACTGCCCCACAACTGTTCGTAAGGATCTTCGGGAAAGGGTTTACCCAATACTTTTTTTACTGTTACCTTAAATTCTTTTACCAATTCTTTTAATTCAGGTACGGTTAAATCAGTATCGGATTTGTAGCCGTTTTTATGTTTAACAGCTTCTAATTTTTCATCCAATACTTTACGGATGCCTTTACCATTTTTAGATTCAATGCCGCCGGCTTTTTCCATCACCACGTCAGCATACATCATTACTAATCTGCGATAAGCATCATAAGCGAATCTTTCATCACCTGATTGTTTAATTAATCCCTTTATAGTATCATCATTCAAACCAATATCCAATACAGTATCCATCATTCCCGGCATACTGCGTCTTGCACCGGAGCGAACTGATAAAAGCAATGGATTATTTACATCGCCGAAAGTTTTACCTATAATTTTTTCTACTGCTTTCAATGCTGTTTCTACCTGGGTTTTTAACACTGCGGGATATGTATGTTTATGATCGTAATAATAAGTACACAACTCTGTAGAAATAGTAAAACCGGGAGGCACTGGTAATTGTAGTTTTGGATGACCTGCCATCTCTGCAAGGTTAGCGCCCTTACCACCCAATAAATTTTTCATTGATTCATTACCGTCGGCCTTGCCGGCGCCAAAGAAATAGACATATTTCTTAGAACTGTTCTTCTTTTTCATAATAATGCATTTTTAGTGCCCCAAAATTATAATGGTATAACAGCGATAGTTATGATAATTGTCATGAAAAGAGATGTATTTTATCACCCTTAAAAGCTGTTTAAATTTAGTTTCAGCTATGTTGTATATCGCTAAAAGACGCCATTGGCATAGGTGATGAACGGATTGCGACGCAAGGGACGATGCTATGAAAAGCTGAAGCCGGTATTCAAAAAAATTTCCGCCCTTGGTGTTCTGTGCAATGGTTTGAGCGTTGCTCACCAACAAGCGTATTAAGATAAAATCTAAATTACTTTTTATTTGTAAAAAGAAGGTGGACTTTACTCATGTTGTTGGTGCAGCCTACAGCACCGGCTCTATTGAACACCAACGGCGAAAGAAAAACAACCCTAAAAAGCAATAAGAATAGTTTATTTTTTTTCATGGCAAGAGTTTAAATGAATAATTAAGAGTTAGATCAAAATAAAAAAATTATCCGAGAGAAACTAATTCATTTTGAATTACTTGTCTTTCACTATTATTGCCCAATAATTGAAACAATAATTTTTCTATTAAATCTTTTACATGAAAAAGCTTTTACTTCTAACTCTACTGTTTATACAAATTATAGAGTATACATCAGCGCAAAACAGTACAGAAACTTCTTCAACAACTCTTATAAAAACAGAAAATGGTATTGTAGAGGGAACGATTGAAAAGAGTGGAGTTCGCTCCTTTAAAGGTATTCCGTTTGCTGCACCACCTGTAGGAAATTTAAGATGGAAAGAACCGCAACCTGCAAAGAACTGGCAAGGTATCCGCAAGGCAAAACAATTTGCCGCAAAAGGAATGCAGTATGCCGTGTTTGGGGATATGAATTTTCGGTCAACAGGCATGAGTGAAGATTGTCTTTATTTAAATGTATGGACACCGCCTGAAAAAAATAAAGGACTTCCTGTGCTGGTATATTTTTATGGAGGTGGATTTGTTGCAGGTGATGGTTCAGAGCCAAGGTATGATGGTGAAAGCATGGCTGCCAAAGGAATAGTAGCTGTAACGATCAATTACAGGCTTGCCGTATTTGGGTTTATGGCACATCCTGAACTTACAAAAGAATCTACTCATCATTCGTCTGGTAATTATGGGTTACTGGATCAGAGTGCGGCCTTACGCTGGGTGCAAAAAAATATTGCGGCTTTTGGCGGTGATCCAAAGAGAGTAACTATTGCCGGTGAATCTGCGGGCTCAGCTTCTGTAAGTGCCCAGATGGCTTCTCCTTTATCAAAGAATTTAATTGCCGCCGCAATAGGTGAAAGTGGCTCAGTGCTTGGCGCCCTGCCTGCTGTTCCGCTTAGTAAAGGTGAGCAGACGGGAGTAGAATTTGCAAGCAGCATAGGTTTACATTCTTTAGCAGAACTCAGGGCACTTACTGCAGATTCATTGCTTGCAGCATCAAAAAAATTTGGCGTTTTTCGGTTTTCCATTACTATAGATGGTTATTTTTTACCTAAGAGCCCTTATGTTATTTATGAAGCCGGTGAACAGGCTCATGTACCTTTGCTCGCGGGCTGGAACTCAGCAGAGATGAACTATCACATGATAATGGGAAATGAAAAACCAACCAAGGAAAATTTTGCAAAGGCAGTTCAAAAGTTGTATGGCGATAGTGCAGCCGAAGCCTTAAAACATTATAACCCTTCAACAGATGAAGAAGCAGAGCAGGTTGCCACAGATCTTGCCAGTGATCGTTTTATAAGTTATAGCACCTGGAAGTGGACAGACGTGCAAAGTAAAACCGGTGGAAAGCCGGTGTATAGGTATTTATTCTCCCGTCCAAGGCCGCCCATGAGTGCTGCAATGGGAAATGTTACAGCCGGGCTTACCGGCGGCGCTGTTCATTCTGCAGAGATTGAATATGCTATGGGTAACCTTGCCACTAATAAGGTATATGCATGGACCCCGGATGATTATAAAGTCTCTAAAATAATGCAGGAGTACTTCGCCAACTTTATAAAGACTGTTAACCCTAATGGTGCCGGCTTGCCAACATGGCCAATGGTAAATAACAGTACCATTGCGGTTATGCATATTGATGTGAATACCCGTGTTGAATCAGAGCAACATCGGGACCGATATCTTTTTTTAGATCGTTACTTAAAGAAGTAAGACCTTTCTACCTGGCAAACTAAAATAAAAAAGCAATATCAAATACTAACGGTAATATTTCGAACTTCACGTCTTCACTTAGAGTATTGCTTTGTCACTCCTCCTGCACTCATGATATTCTTTTTATTGTAAGATAGTTTGTGAAGTTTTGAGTTGCAAACTCAACAGCTTTGAAAGAAAGGCCTGTTACAAACTCAGGACAGCAACACTTTTATTATTTTAAAATACTAAGGATAGCCGGGGACTTAGGATAGCAGTGTTTATTTGTTTAATTTAGAAGGATTAAAAATGCATAGTTAAAGAAGCATCATGCAAGTGCATGCTAAGCTATAGATAGTGATTGGACAGAAAATTATCAATATGAAAAAAATATTATCAGCATTGGCTTTTTTTATTTGTGTACTTACATTAAATGCACAGGATAATGGCAATACAGAAATTAAGTCGCATCCAAATCAATGGGCAATTACAAATAATTATTCACTGAAAGGTGCTACCGGTCAGCTTATTGTAAGCTTACCTGTTCAGGCAACTATGGTATGTTTAGTTAACCGTACCGGCGATGCAAAGACTTTTTCATTGCATAACGGTACGCCAAAAGAATTGCCGCCGGGCAATTATGATATTACATTCTGGGGTATAAAAATTCCTTCAGTTGTTGTTGAAAAAGGAAAGGACACCCGTATCCTTGCAGGCGTATTAAATTCAACTGTAAAAGGTTTGTGGGAAATATGGACTGCTGACAGTGTAAAAATATTTAGTGCCGGCGGGCCAAAACAAGTTGCGCTGCCTGTAGGAAACTATATTGTAAAAACACATGGAGCTGAAATAAAAACTACCATCTCTGATGGAAAAGTAAGCATCTTTAGTTTTACAAGTTATTA
>JADGPX010000090.1 GCA_017882215.1 Chitinophagaceae bacterium
CATACTTCAAACCGCTTAACTACCATGTCCATTCTTTTTTATCAAAATCATTTGCAAATCCTTCCAGCAAAGCCTTATCAGGAGCATGTCCTTCTTTTATTGCCTTTTTAAAAAGCTCGTCCCATTGTTCTCTGGGTTTTACTTTTACCGGCATAATCAATAAACCGTTTTTCTGAGCAACAATTTCAACTTCATCTTCAAATTGGTATTGGTCCAATAAAGTTTTGGATAAAGTAATTCCCTTTGAATTCCCAATCTTTTTTAAGCGTGTTTTCATAACAGCTAAGTTATAACAATGTTCTAACTACAGCAATTCTTTTAAAAAAATTTAAAATGCCCGTATAACTGCATACACCTTCATCTTATCAGCAATAAAATCTTCGTAGCTGTCATTATTTACAAATTGGAAAACTGCTTCTGCATTTTCAATAATATCATTGATCAATAAATCGTCATCTCTTTTAGGCATAAATAAGATCTTCCTTTAATCGTTCAAAATATTGAGGTCGTATGCCACCACGGCTAACTATCTGTACTTTTATCCCGGGAAACAAATCTTCAAGTGTATAAGCAGTATCACAAAAATTACGGAAACTTGGAGTGGATAATTTTACCATAATATCAATATCACTTTTCATGTGTTGCTCATCTCTGGCATAACTGCCAAATAAAGCTAACTCTGTTAAGTTATATTTTTCCTGAAGCAAAGGTTTAATTGCTTTTAATTTTTGTAATATTTCCATTTTTGTTGTGCCCATAAATAATATTATTAATCAAATTTAATAAATTGGAACCATTATCCTTTGGTTATAAGTTTCTATTTATAAAACAAGCTTATTAATAAAAAATCTTCAAAATAAATTTGTTCATTCCAAAACTTATCGTAATATTGCGATAAGATTATGGGAGCAACAAAAACTTTGGAGTTTACAGTTAAGCACAACAGCCTGGCTAAATATGCCAAGGCTCTTGCGCATCCTGCACGAATTGCCATCTTACAATTATTAGCTAAAAAACAAACCTGTATCTGTGGAGATATAGTAGATGAGATACCTCTTTCGCAAAGTACCGTTTCACAGCATTTAAAAGAACTAAAAGATGCAGGGTTAATTAAAGGTGATATCGAAGGCGCAAAGGTTTGTTATTGCATAGATGACAAAGAATGGAAAGCAGCACAACAATCACTAAATAAACTCTTTGATTCTTTCAAAGGAAACTGTTGTTAATTTTTTTTGAACTCAATCATCGTTATATTACGATAACTATTAAATATAAATACAATGGAAACTCAAGACAATGTAAAAGAAATGGTGAAGCAAAAATATTCAGAGATCGCTTTACAGGATAAAGAAACCAATGCATCTTCATGCTGTGGTTCCGGATGTTGCAGTACTGATGTTTACAACATCATGTCAGAAGATTATAATAAGTTGGAAGGATATAATCCTGATGCAGACTTAGGGTTAGGCTGCGGTCTGCCTACACAATTTGCAAAAATAAAAAAAGGAGATGTGGTAATTGACTTGGGAAGCGGTGCCGGTAATGATGCTTTTATTGCAAGGCATGAAACGGGTGATACAGGAAAAGTTATTGGCATTGACTTTACGCCGGCTATGATTGAAAGAGCAAGGAACAATGCAGAAGTGAAGGGATTTAATAATGTTGAGTTCAGGCAGGGGGATATTGAGAATATTCCTGTTACGGCAAATGCAGCTGATGTAATTGTAAGCAACTGCGTTTTAAATCTTGTGCCCAATAAAGATGGCGTGTTTAAAGAAATTTTCAGGGTATTAAAACCAGACGGACACTTTAGTATTTCCGATATTGTATTGGTTGGCGAACTTCCTGCCAATATTAAAAATACTGCGGAAATGTATGCAGGCTGTGTTGCAGGCGCTATTCAAAAAGATGAATATTTGCAATTGATAGAAGCCAATGGTTTTAAAAATATAACTATTCAGAAAGACAAGGCAATTATTATCCCTGATGATATTCTTAGCAATTATCTTTCATCAGAACAAGTTGCTTCTTTTAAGCAATCAGGTACAGGCATTCGCAGCATAACTGTATATGCAGAAAAGCCATCACAAACCAATAGCTGCACTCCCGGCGGTGGCTGTTGCTGATTTTGCCTTACAATTTATTGCAATAAGACAATAATATAAAATAAACATTAAATAAAGCATCAAATGAAATTATCTGAAATCAAAAAGCATCGGTAGAGGCTAAGATGGTTTTTGCCACATTTTTTGAATAATTATTTTGAAGATCATTAAAAGAAATAATACAAATATGAAACAGATAAAAGTATTAGGCCCCGGTTGCCCCAAATGCAAAACCACTTACAACAATGTACTGGAAGCCGTAAAACAAACAGGCATTGAAGCAGAGGTTACAAAGATTGAAGACATTGAAGAAATGATGAAGTACAATGTATTGACCACACCTGTTTTAATGATTGATGAAGTGGCAAAAGTAAAAGGCCGTATAGCCGATGTAAATGAAATCAAACAATTATTATCACAATAAAATATTGTGTTATGAAAACGTATGTAAGCTATGTCATACAGGACGAAAAAGGACATAAGCATGAGTCAGAAATACTTACTTCTACTGTTTTAGGTAATAATACAAATAGTGGATGCTGCGGTTCAACAAATACAAAAGCAAGCAACAACTCATGCTGCGATTCACCAAATAGTGATGGTAGTGCATGTTGTTAAATTTTATTGCAATGGAATTCATTACCACTTCAACGATTACATGTCCCAAATGTGGGTTTGATAAAGAAGAGACAATGCCGGTTGATGCTTGTCAATATTTTTATGAATGCACCAATTGTAAAGAAATGATAAAACCTAAACCTGGTGATTGCTGTGTGTTTTGTAGTTATGGAACGGTGAAATGCCCACCCCGGCAAATGGGAGAGAATTGTTGCAAATAATTTATAAATTATGTTTGACTGGTTACAATATTTTGCCGATTGGCTCATCTATTCAGTCTTTGGTATATCGGCTAAAACCCATTTGGGTGAAGCTCTCAATTTCTTTGTATTTGATACATTGAAAATATTTGTATTACTCTTTGTTATCATAACTGTAATGGGAATTGTTAATTCCTATTTCCCGGTAGATAAGGTTCGCAATTTTTTAAGCCGTAATAAAATGCATGGCCTGGAATATTTGTTTGCTTCCTCATTTGGTGTTATTACACCTTTCTGTTCCTGTTCTTCCGTTCCGCTGTTCATAGGTTTTGTAAAGGGTGGGATTCCCTTGGGTATCACCTTTACTTATCTCATTACTGCACCGTTGGTAAACGAAGTAGCGATTGCCATTTTTGCCGGAGCATTTGGTTTTAAGGTAACAGCCTTATACGTTGCTACGGGAATTGTTTTGGGCATCATTGGTGGTTTTATCTTAGGTAAATTAAAATTGGAAAAATATCTTTCTTCCTGGGTGCAGGGCATCATTGCCAATGCACAAACAGAAGAACAATTACAGGGAGAGAAACTCAGTTTATGGCAGCGCTTCCCAACCATTCTGAAAGAAGCCATCAACATTGTAAAAGGCGTTTCCATTTACATCATTATAGGTATTGCCATAGGTGGAGCAATGCATGGCTTTTTGCCGACAGGATTTTTTGAACATTACATTAATAAAGGTCAATGGTATGCAGTGCCACTGGCTGTAATTATGGGTGTACCTATGTATAGTAATGCTGCTGGGGTAATACCGGTTGTGCAGGTATTGGTTGCCAAAGGTGTTCCGCTTGGTACTGCCATTGCGTTTATGATGGGTGTAATTGGTTTGTCATTACCTGAAGCTATGTTATTAAAAAAAGTAATGACATGGCAACTCATTGCTATTTATTTTGGTACGATTGCATTTTTTATGATTTTATCCGGTTACTTATTCAACATCATTCTTTAAAAAAAATAATATGAGCGATACACATAATTATGAAGTAAATCTTCAATGGAACAGCGACAGAAAGGGAACATTGAGTTCTCCTGTATTACCTAATCAGATTGAAGTGGCAACCCCACCTGATTTCCCGAAAGGAATGGCCGGAATCTGGTCGCCTGAACATTTGTTTGTTGCAGCAGTTAATGCCTGTTTAATGACAACTTTCCTGGCAATTGCTGAAAATTCAAAAATGGAATTTATAAGTTTTGAATGCAATGCAGTTGGAATAGTTGATAAAGTGGATGGAAAATATACTGTTACAGAAATTACCTTAAAGCCGAAATTAGTGATACCATCGTCTCCACACGAAGACAGAGCAAAACGTATTATTGAAATGAGCGAAAAAGCTTGTTTAATTTCTAATTCAATTAAAACAAAAATCAATTTAGAACCGATAATAACAATTAAATAAAATGAAAAAACAAATCATCACATCAGTCACAGCAATTTTTATTTTGCTGTTTACCGTTTATACAAGTAATGCACAAAACAAAAAAATTACAACTGCAACAAGTAATTCTGCTACCATCGAAGTCATTCAGTTTCACTCAGAGCATCGTTGTATAACTTGTCTGAAAATTGAAAAGCTCACCAGGGCAACTTTAGCCAATAGCTTTCCAAACATCCCTTTCACATTGGTGAATGTAGAGGATAAGAAAAATGCAAAAAAAGCTGAACAGTTTGAAGCCACCGGTACAGCATTGTTTTTATACAACCCTAAAACAGGTAAGAAAAAAGACCTCACCGATTTTGCTTTTATGAAAGCCGGTGATGAAAAGAAGTTTGAGGCAGAACTGAAAAAATATATTGAGGACTTTATAAAAAGCTAACAATGGAATGGTTAAACGACCTGGCACAAAACAGGGAAGCACCGCTATTGGCCGCTTTCGCGTTGGGCTTACTAACGGCAATCAGCCCATGCCCTTTGGCAACCAATATTACAGCGACCGCCTATATCGCCAAAACGATTACAAGTAAGCGTAAAGTATTGCTAAGTGGTTTGTTATACACCTTAGGAAGAATGTTTTCCTACACAGCATTGGGTGCCATCATTTATTTTGGAGTCAGCAAGTTCCAGGTAGCAAAATTATTTCAGGGCAATGGCGAAAAATTTATAGGCCCGGTAATGATTATTATCGGATTAATCATGTTAGGTGTTATCAAACTCAATTTTCTTTCCAAAGGAAATTTAACAGAGAGATTATCTGAAAAATTTAAAGATAAGGGTTTACTTGGTTCTTTTTTGTTAGGAGTAGTTTTTGCTTTGGCTTTTTGTCCTTATAGCGGGGCATTGTTTTTTGCCATGCTTATACCCATGACTTTGGCTGCATCAGCAGGCTTGGCGTTACCTGTTGTATTTTCATTGGGCACAGGCTTACCGGTGATCTTCTTTGCTTTTGTGATTGCTTTTAGTATGGAAAAATTAGGCAGCTATTTTAAAGCCATTCAGAAAGTTGAAAAAGTAATGAGGATTCTTGCAGGAATTACATTTCTGCTTACAGGTTTGTATTACCTGAATATTTACCTTAAAATAATTAATTGATGAATAACTTTTGGAACGATCGGTATAATGAAAAAGAATATGTTTACGGAGAAGAACCAAATGTTTTTTTTGCAGACCAACTCAATCAATTAAACCCTGGTAAAATTATTTTGCCCTGTGAAGGAGAGGGTAGAAATGCTGTTTATGCTGCATCTCAAGGTTGGCTGGTAAATGCCTTTGATTCAAGTGAAGCAGGCCAGGCCAAGGCATTAGAATTGGCTAAGAAAAAAAACGTTATTCTTAATTATGCTATTGAAGACGCAGTTACGGTAACATATCCTGAAAACAATGTTGATGCAGTTGCGTTTATTTATGCTCACTTCCCTCCGGATATTCGTAAATACATACATCAAAAAGCAATAAGCTGGTTGAAGCCGGACGGCAGAATTATTGTAGAGGCATTTAATACTAAACAGTTACAAAACAATTCCGGTGGCCCAAAAGATTTATCTCTTCTTTATACAGAAGATATTATCAAAGAGGATTTTGATGGACTAAAAACAGATTTAATTCAAACCCTGCAAACAGAATTAAGGGAAGGTAAATACCATGAAGGGATGGCTGATATTATAAGATTTGTTGGAATTAAAATATAAAATCATGACTACCCCACAAGCATACCTGCAAACATGGGCAGAAGCCCGTACAAGATTTTCAAATTTGTTGAAAGATATAAAAGAAGAAGAACTGAAAAAGAAGTTAGTCAATACTAAAAACAGTGCAGGGTTTCTCATTCGGCATATTGGAGATGTAGAATTGTTGTTTGCAAAAAATGTATTTGGGGCGGGAGAGGTAAAAGTATCAGCCAAAACAATGATTGCACAACATGATACAGGGGAATGGACAAACCTGCAGGAATTATTGGAATACCAGCAATATGCATTTGATAATCTGAAAGCAATTATTGAAAAACAAACCGATGAAATTTGGCAGCAAAATATAACAACCAAAGAGTTTGGTACAAAAACAAAAGCAGAAGCCATTGGTCGCATCATTTCCCACACAGCTTATCATGCAGGCCAGTTAGCCATCATTTTAAAATACGGTAAATAATTATGTCAGCAAATAACTGTGCTCCGGCAAACGAAAGAAAGAAGTTAAGTTTTTTAGACAGGTATTTAACCCTATGGATATTTTTAGCAATGGCAATAGGGGTAGCAATTGGCTATTTCTTTCCATCTTCTTCAACATTTATCAATTCATTTTCATCAGGTACAACAAATATTCCTTTAGCTATAGGTTTAATACTGATGATGTACCCGCCATTTGCCAAAGTGAGGTATGATAAATTAAAAGAAGTATTTAAGAACACAAAAGTCTTAGGTGTTTCCTTATTACTCAATTGGGTTATTGGTCCTATACTCATGTTCTTACTGGCTATTGTGTTTTTACATGGTTATCCTGAATACATGGTAGGCTTAATTCTTATTGGGTTGGCCCGTTGTATTGCTATGGTTATTGTATGGAATGAATTGGCAGAAGGCAGCAGGGAATATGCAGCAGGTTTGGTGGCATTGAACAGTATTTTTCAAGTGCTGTTATATAGTGTATATGCTTATGTTTTTGTTACACTACTTCCACCATTGTTTGGCATTACAGGTTCTGTTGTTGATATAACAATTGGACAGATTGCAAAAAGTGTTGCTATTTATCTCGGTATTCCTTTTGCCGCAGGTGTTATTACCCGTATCGTATTAAGAAAAGCAAAAGGTGACGAGTGGTATCAAAACAAATTCATTACGGTTATTTCTCCAATTACATTGATAGCATTACTTTTTACCATTGTTGTAATGTTCAGTTTGAAAGGTGAGTTAATTGTTCAGATACCTTTTGATGTTGTAAGAATTGCTATTCCTTTAGTGATCTACTTTGTCATCATGTTTTTGGTCAGCTTCTTTATAGGTAAAAAAATGGGAGTAGACTATTCAACCAATACCTCCATTGCATTCACAGCAGCAGGAAACAATTTTGAATTAGCTATTGCTGTTGCCATCGGTGTATTTGGTATCAACAGTGGTCAGGCGTTCGCCGGTGTTATTGGTCCTTTGGTAGAAGTACCTGCACTGATTGCTTTGGTTAATGTGGCATTTTGGTTTAGAAGGAAATATTATTCAAATAAAATCCCCGTTTATGGAAACCAATAGAACCTATATCAGTTTTGTAATTCAGTCAGAACAGCACCATGTTTATGATTTTACTATCGTGAAATTGCCTGCTCCACGAATTGCTATTTACAGCGATAATACTTCACAGGAGGTAGTAACATTTCAAACATCGAATAAAATAAATTATTATGAAACGCATTTTAGTTTTATGTACAGGAAACAGCTGCAGAAGCCAGATAGCGGAAGGCTATTTAAAACATTATGCAAAAGGTAAAGCAGAAGTGTATAGTGCAGGAATAGAAACTCATGGCGTTAACCCGGGAGCTATTGCTGTTATGAAAGAAGATGGCATTGATATTTCAAATAACACATCAAATAATATTGATGAATACCGTAACATTTATTTTGATTATGTGATAACTGTATGTGATAATGCAAAAGAACAATGCCCCGTCTTTCCTTCAACAGCAAAAATGTTTCATCAAAACTTTCCCGATCCTGCAAAGGCAACAGGTACTGAAGATGAAATAATGCAACAGTTTAGAAACGTAAGAGATGAGATTAAAAAATTCAGCAAAGAGTTTGTGACTGATAATTTATTCTGATAAACATGGCGACTTACATCTCTCTACAATAGCCTATTTTTATCTACTCAAAAATTTTTATCATGAAATACAATGTAAAAGGATTTTTAGGAGCAATTGCATTATTCGGTATGATACTATCATGCAATAATAATGGCACAAATGCTCCGGCAAATAATGACAGCACACGGGTAAGTGATACAACTGCTGCAACCTATGATACCACATTTAAAGTGGAAGCCGAAGCTTTTGCCGACCTGCAGGTACTTCGCTACCAGGTGCCGGGCTTTAACCAGCTTAGCTTGCAGCAAAAACAGCTTTCTTATTATTTATATGAGGCAGCCCTTAGCGGAAGAGATATTATTTATGATCAGAAAAGCAAATATGGTATTATGCTTCGTAAAACGGTAGAAGCAGCCTATGGCACATATAACGGAGATAAGAACAGTGATGACTGGAAAAAATTCAAGGAATATTGTGGCAGGGTTTGGTTCAGCAATGGTAATCATCATCATTATGGTAATGAAAAATTTATTCCCGAATGCTCATTCGAATATTTTTCAAGTGTTATCAATGGAAGCGATTCTACCCAATTACCAAAAGAAAGCGGTGAAAGTGTACAGGCTTTTTTAAATCGCATTAAGCCAATTGTATATGATTTAAAGTTTGAGCCAAAGCTTGTTGACCAAAGCCCGAACATTGATAATATTAAAGCTTCATCAGTAAATTTTTATGAAGGAGTTACACAAAAAGAAGTGGAAGCATTTTATTCAAAATTTAATACAACAGGCAATGCACCTTCATGGGGACTTAACAGTAAATTGATGAAGGAGAATGGACAAATAACAGAAAAGGTTTGGAAAGTTGGCGGTATGTATTCTCCAGCCATAGAAAAAGTTGTAGGCTGGCTGCAGAAAGCAATCATAGTTGCTGAAAATGATCAGCAGAAAAAAGCTTTACAATTATTGATTGAATATTACCAGACCGGGGACATTAAAAAGTTTGATGAATACAGCATTGCATGGGTGAATGATGTAAACAGCCGTCTTGATGTAGTGAATGGTTTTATTGAAGTATATAACGATCCTATTGGCAAAAAAGCAACTTTTGAAAGCGTGGTATCTATGAAAGATATGGAAGCCACTAAACGCATAAAGGCAATCGCAGACCAGGCACAATGGTTTGAAGATAATTCTCCTTTAATGCCGGAACATAAAAAGAAAAATGTAAAAGGAATCACTGCAAAAGCAATTACAGTAATTGTTGAGAGCGGAGACCTTGCACCTAATACAGCTATCGGAATTAATCTTCCTAATAATGAATGGATAAGAAAAGACCATGGCTCTAAATCCGTATCGCTTAGCAATATTATTTATTCATACAATGTCGCAGGTGCAAAAAGCGGGGTGGTAGATGAGTTCGCTTTGAATGATACAATTGTACAACGTTTGAAAAAATGGGGAGCGCTCGCTGCGGATCTTCATACTGATATGCATGAGTGTATCGGGCATGCATCAGGACAAATAAATCCCGGTGTTGAAACAACTGACAAAACTTTAAAAAATTATGCTTCTGCTTTGGAAGAAGGACGTGCAGACCTTGTTGCGTTGTATTATATTATGGATCAAAAACTAATTGACATTGGTGTTATGCCTTCTCTTGAAGTTGGTAAAACGGAGTATGACAGTTATCTAATGAATGGATTAATGACACAGCTTACAAGATTAAAGCAAGGTGCACAGGTGGAAGAAGCACACATGCGTAACAGGCAGATGATCGCAAGGTGGGTGTATGAAAAAGGAAAGAAAGATAACGTGGTTGAGTTTGTAAAAAAGGATGGTAAAACTTATGTGCGGATAAATGATTACAATAAACTACGTGATCTTTTTGGACAATTACTTCGTGAGATACAAAGAATAAAATCGGAAGGAGATTTTAATGCAGGCAAAAATCTTATTGAAACTTATGGTGTAAAAGTAGACCAGGCTTTACATAAAGAAATTTTAGAGCGGTATAAAAAATTAAATGTAAAACCTTATAAAGGCTTTATACAGCCAAGGCTTGTTCCTGTAATGGATGGAGATAAAATTACTGATGTAAAAATAGAATACCCAACAAGCTTTTTTGAGCAGATGATGGAGTATGCTAAAAAATATTCTTT
>JADGPX010000091.1 GCA_017882215.1 Chitinophagaceae bacterium
CGCGGCGATTGCCGCCTTTTGCGCCTATTGTACCCGAAACATGAGTGCCATGAAAATCTTCAATGGGGGTAGTAAATTGTGCCGTACCATCAAATATTGTATTATCATTATTAAAAAAATCCCATCCATGTATATCATCTATATAACCATTTCCGTCATTATCTGCTCCATCTGCTGCATCAAAAGGGTTGGTCCAAATTTGCCCTGAAAGATCTTCATGGTTAAACATTATCCCTTCATCAATAACACCTACATAAACTGTAGATGAACCTATATCTCCTGTAGCCCAAGCCTGATAAGCATTGGACCCGTATGTGCCATTCATTCCCCAAAGCGAGCCGTTGATAAAAAAGGGATCGTTCGAAACAAGGGTATGTGTATAAATCCAGTTAGGCTCTGCATATTCTATATTTGATTCGCCTTTCATTCTTGCAATTGCGGCAAAAACATCTGTATCAGTATTTACGAGATAGATACCATCATTATCGCCGGAAAATTCCATTGCTTTTGTTAGAATATGTTCAGAAACTTTGCCATTAATAAAGGACAGTGTTTGTGTGCGGCTTTTTTCAGATGTGCCTGTTTTAAACTTTACCAAAAGCTCATTGGGAACAACCTGTCCAGTAATTGTAGTTGCAACTGCTGGGGTAACAGAAAGAGCATCAGTCGTTACTAATTGTTCAGTGTTTTTTTTACAACCGGTAATAACAACAATTGACAAAACCGTTAGGGCTAAAAATTGTTTTTTCATTTTAATAATTTTTGATGTGAAATATTTAAATACAGGAAACAGTAAAAAGGTTAGTGTTCAAACATAAATATAAATAAATATTGTATAAATTTTGTTAAATAAAACAAAAATTATCCACCTGACTTTTCGGCTTATTTTAGGTTCTAATCCTTACATTTTTATTTTTGTATTTTTATATTCAGATGAAAACAAAAAAAGAGATAGTAGAGAATTGGCTGCCACGCTATACAGGCGAGAAACTTGAAAATTTTGGCGAATATATTTTGCTTACCAACTTCAGCAATTATGTAACCATGTTTGCAGAATGGAATACAGCAAAAATTGTAGGATTGGATAAGCCAATGCAATGCGCAACTGCAAATAATATAACTATTATAAATTTTGGTATGGGAAGCCCTACAGCAGCCACTATAATGGATCTGCTGAGCGCCATACAACCCAAAGCAGTACTATACTTGGGCAAATGCGGAGGCTTGAAAAAACGAAATAAGATTGGCGATTTGATCTTACCAATTGCAGCAATAAGAGGCGAAGGAACGTCCAATGATTATTTTCCACCCGAAGTTCCGGCATTACCCGCTTTCGCATTGCAAAAAGCTATTTCAACAACCATAAGAGAGTATGAATTCGACTACTGGACAGGTACTGTTTATACAACCAACCGCAGAGTGTGGGAACATGATGATGAACTGAAAGCATACCTGCAAAAAATAAGAGCTTATGCCATTGATATGGAAACAGCAACTATTTTTACGGTTGGCTTCTTTAATAAAATTCCTACCGGAGCCTTATTGCTGGTTAGTGATTCGCCAATGATTCCTGAAGGCGTAAAAACAGAAGCAAGCGATGTTAGTGTTACTGCACAGTTTGTTGAAAGACATTTAAAGATCGGCGTGGATTCATTAAAACAGTTAATGAATAATGGCTTAACAGTAAGGCATCTGAAGTTTTGATGTGCAGATGAACCGAACAACTTATCACTTATCACTTTTCACTAATTACTTATAACTTATCACTAGTTGTTTCCTCTTCTTCAAATAAAAAATCTCTCTGTTGATTTTAAAACAGAATATGGCAACACTTCTGCCATTAAAAATATTTCTCTTGAAATAAATAAAGGAGAAATTGTAGCTATTGTTGGCGAATCCGGTTCTGGTAAAACAGTTACATCTTTATCAATATTACAGTTACTGCAAAGCCCTCCTGCAAAATATGCATCGGGAGAAATTCTATTTTCAAAAGATCAAAATAAACAAATAGATCTGCTAAAATTGTCTGAACCGGAAATGAGAGATATCCGCGGGAATGAAATTGCAATGATCTTCCAGGAACCAATGACATCTCTTAATCCTGTACAAACATGCGGCAGCCAGGTAATGGAAGCAATACAATCACATGAGAAAAAAAATAAAAATTCTACAAGAAAAAAAACTATCGAATTATTTGAGCAGGTGCAACTCCCCGACCCTGTAAATATTTTAGATCGTTATCCTCACCAATTAAGCGGCGGACAAAAACAAAGAGTGATGATCGCAATGGCTATGAGCTGTAATCCATCATTATTGATTGCAGATGAACCAACAACAGCGCTTGATGTAACAGTACAAAAAACCATCCTGCAACTGATAAAAAATTTACAGCAGCAACATGAAATGGGTGTTATCTATATTACACATGATCTTAGCCTGGTAGCAGAGATTGCTGACAAAGTAATTGTAATGTACAAAGGCAGCGTTGTGGAAGCAGGCAGTACAAAAGATATTTTTTTAAATGCCCAACATCCTTATACAAAAGCGCTGCTGGCTTGTCGCCCTGTGTTACACTCAAAAGGAAAACGGCTGCCGGTGGTTAGTGACTTTTTGCATGATGAGACAAAAGCAAGTAATAAGTTATCAGTGACAAGTAATGAGGAAAATATCCAAATAACATCTGACATCGTACATCGAACATCGGACATTCAATCTTCAACTCCAATACTCAAAGTTCAAAACCTTAAAGTTTATTTTCCTGTAAGAAAGAATTTTTTTGGAAAACCACTCTTAGAATTCAAAGCAGTTGATGATGTAAGCTTTGAAATACTGAAAGGTGAAACGGTTGGCTTGGTTGGAGAAAGTGGCTGCGGCAAAACCACACTGGGACGGGCTTTGATAAGATTGATTGAACCGACCGGAGGAAATATTTTATTTGACGGAAAAGATATAGCGCACATAGAAAAAAAGGAAATGAGAAGAATGAGAAAAGATATCCAGATCATTTTCCAGGATCCTTATGGATCACTTAATCCACGTATAACTATTGGCAGCGCTATACAGGAACCAATGAAAATTCATGGCTTGCTGCAAAACAATAAACAGCGAAAGGATAAAGTGATGGAATTATTAGAAAAAGTAAATCTGAAGCCTGAACATTTTAATCGCTATCCTCATGAATTCAGCGGCGGGCAAAGGCAGCGCATCTGTATTGCAAGAGCATTAGGATTGAACCCGGATTTTTTAATTTGTGATGAAAGTGTTTCGGCGCTGGACGTAAGCGTGCAGGCGCAGGTGTTGAATTTATTAAATGATCTTAAAAAGGAATTCGGATTCACTTCCATTTTTATTTCACACGATCTTTCTGTAGTGCGCTACATCAGCGACAGAATAATGGTGATGAATAAAGGAAGAATAGAAGAAAGCGGTACTGCTGATGAGGTGTACTTCCATCCCAAAAAAGATTATACAAAAAAATTGATAGCCTCTATTCCGAAAGGAATGGTGGTGTGATTCAATCGTGAAACGTGAAACGTCAGACGTGAGACATGAAAGGTGAAAGGTAAAAATCTCACGTTTCACGTCTGCCGTTTCACGATCAATAATCATCTTTTCTAAATCTGCTATAATTTTCGCTCTGATAAAAACTTTTACCGCTTTTACTTAGGGAGAATAAAAGTTTTTTTAATTGCTTCTCTAACTGATCATTCAAGGGTTCATCATATCTTATTCTTTTATCTGTCAACTTAACAAGCTTGCTGTTACTACTTACCTCGTTAATATTTTCAGGCTGTAAGCCACTGATACCTATCTTCCATCCATCTTCTTTTTTAATACGGTATTTAAAAAAATATACCAATCCTTTATTATTACGGAAAGTTATGGGCTTGTTTGTTATATAAACAATGGAATCTATTTTATCTGTGGATAAAATACTTTTTGCAATATCAATTTGGTTTTTATATCGCAGCGGAAACTTATTTGTAAGTTCTGCGGTTTCCAAAGCTTTGTATAATTTGATGCGATACTCATTTTTTGATGCCAGGTTTAATAATAAACTATCCGGCACATATTTTTTGTTATGCAACATTAATACTGCTGTGCTTAATTGCAGTGATTGATCCCTGGAATATAAAAGTTTTTCAAAGAAATTTTGTACCTGGGGCTTGTCATAAAATGGCATCAGCAAAACTGCATAATCATCGAGCCCTGTTTTTGAATTTGGATAATTATAAACAGGATAAGTTTTTTGCTCGTCATTATCCTCCTTGTTTTTTTCCCGCTCGATTATTTTTTCATCTTTTCCCCGCTGCTTTTTTAATTCTATTCTTGCATCAAAATAAATTTTAGTATAATAATTTTCATAGTCTTTAGCGCTAATCAAATTACTATCAACGAGAGTTACTAAAAGAGAATTTAATTCGTCTTTATAATCTTCAATTGTAGAAAGTTGTAAAATTTCAGGAAATAACTGTCTTGCTAAAAAAAGAGAGTCGTTTATGTCGGCGAAAAAAGAACTGTATTCATAATTGGTTGCAAACACAGGCGGGTCCTGTAAAATCAATTCTTTTAATAATGTATATGACTGCCTGGTTTTATTTTTTGCCAGTGCCTTTAATACCATATTTTGAAAAGTACTTGTATCTGCGGTTTTGTAATAGATATCTTTCAGTGCATTTACAATAGTAGCGGTAACAGTTGTATCAGTTATATAACCAAGCTCCGCAATAAAACGGGATTTGCTGTCCAAATAATCTTTATCACCATACTTTAACCTGTTAATTGTGTTTACCAGTTTAGGAATATCATTCTTTGTATAATAAATGTTTGAAATGGAAGCCTGCGCCTTTGCATGTGTTGCACTATCAGCACTAAAAAAATCATCCAGAAAGCTATCAATAGTACTGGTAAAAATATTTCGTTCAGGCTGGCTGTTCTGCGGATGAAATGTTGCATAAAAATTTTTTACAAAATCACTTTCTGCATTCAGTGTATCTCCCATAGAAACTATGCGGTAGAGCCTGTCATTTTTTAAAAGCAATAAACGGTTTACCTGGCGGGAAGAATTGGTATCTCTTAAAATTAATTTATAACCCGTAAGTCCGTCATTAGTTTTAAAATAATCTTTCTTAGCAAGCACAAAATCAGTTCTTGCCAGGTAATCTTTTATTTCGTCTTTCCAAAAAACTGAAGAATCTTTTACATAAAAATATTTAGGATATTGCTGCATAGCTACCGCAATTATTTCTCCGGTGCTATCGCTTTTAAACAATGCATTCCTTGCTTTTGGCCAATAAGTGTCAACATTTGGAAAACCATACCTATAGCCTCCATCGTTTCCCATCTTTTCTATCAATGCCCTTAAATTTTCTTCCAGCTCGGGAATTATCGGAGTAGTTACTGTATAATGAAGAAATGTATCAACAAAATTTTGTCCCTGCGGATATTTAAAAGAAGTGAATTGAAAAGAAGAAAAGAAGTCTCTAAGATCAGCGTTTGAATTTTTACAGGCAGCAGCAAGTAAATAATAATGAGAACCTTTAATAATGAATTTTGCTTTTATAATTCGCCCATCTTTTAAAGTTGCCTGCACATCCATAGCCGGGTACCCATTAAAGCTTGAAATGTTTCGCTGCTGCTGTGCTTTAATGAACGCAGACAGTTTAAATGATTCTTCCATTAAACCCAGATCAAATGTATCCTCTTCTAAAAAACGAAAATTATTTACTGTTTTTTTCAGGATGAGAAATGCATCCCCATTATTTTTATCAACCGCCTCATACTCCCACCTGTCAATATTATCTTCGGTAGATGTGTTAAGAAATTCGTGTGGCTGTTGCGGTAATTTTATTTTGAAGCCACCTTGACTGGGTTCAAAATTTATCCATCCCGTAACAGGTTCTTTCAATTGAATAGAAGAAAAGAATTTTTCTGCTTCTGCACCTTCAACATAATTTTCTTTTCCGCTCATTTTAAATACCAGCACTTCAAAAGGTGTTATAAATATCTGGTAACGCTGTATATCTCCACGCCTTGTTTTATTGGTTATATCATAACCGCTGTAACCATTTTTTTTGATCACCGTTTTCTTTATGATCTTACCGGGAATATTTTCATATAAAAGACTATCAACTTTTTTTAAAACCTGATCTTCAGTATTACCAATAAAAGCGGCATGCGTTTTCACTCTTGTTAAAAGGTAATAGGTTCCATTGCTCATATCTGCATACTGCCTTCTGTCCAAACCTGAAACATCGCTTGCCATTTTGTATAAAGATCCCGGTACATCAACTTTATAAAATCCGTCTTCAGGAGAATTGGTAATAAACTTTACCGGCACTTTTAATTTATCTACCTGGTCTTTTTGAAAACTGCTGCTGGCAGACATTATAATGGGACGCAGTATATATCCTTTTTTCCGAAGCAGTTCAATTACTCCTTTATTACCCGCAAGATGTGCAGCACCTACACCAACAAATAAAGAATTTTTTTTAAGAATAGTATCAATTGAATTAGCCTGTATCCCGTTTCTCTTATACAAAAATTTATTTCTAAAAGCATCAGAAGGATCCATCATATCACTTAATGAATCAAGCAGGTCTAAATCACCTGCCCGATAAGCATCTTCCATTTTTTGCGCAATATCGCTCATGGATTCACCGTCGGTATCAATTGTTTTCCTGTCTTTCTCTTTAGCCATATCTGCATAAGCTTCTAATACAATTTTTTCAGTTTCATAATAATTTTCTACGCCGGTGGTTCTCTTTCCCAATTTTTTGCCTGTCTGAAAAATATATAAGTCTAAAAAAGTATCTTCTTCAAAATCTTCTTTGCTTTTGTAGCTTCGGTATAAAAGGCTATTAACAACAGTAGGCTCTGAACTTAAGGCAGTCTTTAACTCATCTTCATATTTCTCTAACTGAAAAGATTTTTCATTAAGATAATCGCTGCTGGCTGCCTGTGTAAAATTTTTGTAATTAAGTTGCAGCTGGTCAAACTTTACCATTTGCCCCTGCCATACATCAGGGTTTAATTCCAGTGCAACAGTCTCCACACTTTTAATGGCATGATAAAATGAATCGGGCAAATGAAAAACCATTTTGTTGCTCACATGCATAGTGCCGAATAAATAAGAGGGCTTTTTTAATCCATTGCCTGTGATCTCCCATAAAAGGCTTGGATATTTTTTAGAAATTTTTTGGGGAAAAGCATTTGCAGAAAACAGCATGAGGGCTATTGCAAAAACAATAAATAAACGCTGCGGATACAATTTAGCCACTAAAATAGGGGTTTATATAAAGATGCATATAACAAAATAAATCACCAAATATTGTAATTGTAATAGTTATATAAAATTTATACTGACATTATCAATTAATAAATTCTCAATCCAAAACCTTACCTTTGCACACTTAAAAAATCATGCCGTAACATGATAAGTGCCCCGAAACTTCGGGGACATATCTCTGTTTCACTACAGTAAATGGCATGTGTCAATTAACTTTAAATCTATAATTACACATGAAATTATCACAATTCAAATTTGATCTCCCTTTAAATCTTATCGCTCAAAATCCTACTAAAAAAAGAGAGGAAAGCCGTATGATGGTGATAGAAAAAAAGACCGGTAAAATGGAGAACAAGCACTTTAAAGACATTCTTGATTACTTTGACGACAAAGATGTATTTGTTGTAAACAACACCAAAGTTTTTCCTGCACGTATGTATGGGCGCAAAGAAAAGACCGGAGCTAAAATAGAAGTTTTTTTATTAAGAGAATTACATAAGCAAAACAGGTTGTGGGATGTTATTGTAGATCCTGCCCGGAAAATAAGGGTGGGTAATAAATTATATTTTGGAGAAAGTGATGAACTGGTTGCAGAAGTTATTGATAACACTACCAGCCGCGGACGCACCATCCGTTTTTTATGGGATGGCACTGAAGAAGAATTTAGAAAGATGTTGCATTTTATGGGAGAAACACCTTTACCAAAATATATAAAACGCAAGCCTGATGAAGAAGATAAAGAACGCTATCAAACTGTATATGCAAAGCACGAAGGAGCCGTTGCAGCGCCAACTGCAGGTTTGCATTTTAGCTCTGAACTGATAAAGCGTTTAGAAATAAAAGGTATCCGCTTCGCAGAAGTTACTTTGCATACAGGGCTTGGAACTTTCCGCCCCATTGAAGTGGAAGACCTGAGCAAGCATAAAATGGACGCAGAATATTATCGCATTGAAGAAGAAGCCTGCAACATTGTAAATAAAGCAAAAGAAAATGGCAGAAGAATTTGCTCCATCGGAACAACCACTATGAGGGCAATGGAATCTTCTTTCACAGCACAAAAATTATTGAAGCCGTCAGAAGGATGGACAAATCATTTCATTCACCCGCCATACAAGTTTAATATAGCTGATGCATTGGTTACCAATTTTCATTTGCCAAAAACAAGTTTAATGATAATGGCTTGTGCATTTGCCGGTTATGACATTATGATGGAGGCTTATAAAAAAGCTATAAAAGATAAATATCGCTTCTTTAGTTATGGAGATGCTATGCTGATTATATAATTGTGAGCTATGAGTTGTGAGTTGTGAGTTGCCAATAGTGAATTAAAAACTCTTTGTTAAACAGAGGGTTTTTTATTTTATTGCAACTGATGATAATCAAAAAATGAAATATATTTAGCAGACTTAAATTTCTGCAAATGAAACCAATTGATCAATGGCTTAATGAATATGGTGAAAGCCATAAAGATGAAACCAATAAAACCATTCATTGGATTTGCGTGCCAACTATTTTCTTTACAATTGTTGGTTTGTTTTATTGTATTAAACTTCCGGTACAACTCACGCCAACACTGCAATTAAATGTTGCGATGATATTAATTCTGTTGGTCACTGCTTATTACTTTTCTCTCTCAAAAACTATCTGGATAGGAATGCTTTTGTTTGGCTTGCTATGCCTGGGTATTTGTTATTGGATAGAAGTGTATACTTCTGCCCCATTATGGCTGGTATGTGTTATTTTATTTGCGCTTGCCTGGATAGGACAGTTTTATGGGCATAAAGTGGAAGGTAAAAAACCATCCTTTTTAAAAGACCTTCAATTTTTAATGATAGGACCGATGTGGCTTATGAGCTTTATTTATAAAAAGATGGGAGTGAAATATTAGTGGCGGTAAATCCGTCCTCGCAAAGGACGTAACAAACCTACCCTCCAAACAATCCTTCATTTAGCCGTTGCATTGTTTGCTCTTTATATTCTCTTGAAACCAGTAAAGAAATATTATGCCTGCTTCCGCCGTAACTAACCATCCTCACAGGAATCTCAGGAATGCTTTCAAAAATTTTTCTGAGAACATCTTTTGTTTCTGTTATCTCATTTCCCACAATTGAAACTATGGTTTGATTAGTATCAACTTCTACTGTACCAAAAAGTTCCAGCTCTTTAATTATTTCTTTCAGGTAAGCATCATTATCAATAGTTAATGAAACTGCCACTTCGGAAGTGGTTACCATATCAATAGAAGTGCGATACTTTTCAAATATTTCAAATATCTTTCTTAAAAAACCATAAGCAAGCAGCATGCGGCTGCTTTTAATTTTTATAGCAGTGATGTAATCTTTTGCTGCCACTGCTTTTACGCCTACACTTCCTGCTTCGCTTTTAATTATTGTGCCTTTAGCAGAAGGTTGTAAAGTATTTAATAATTTAACCGGGATATTAAAATACTGTGCCGGCCAAATGCTGGCAGGGTGTAAAATTTTAGCTCCGAAATAGGCAAGCTCCGCAGCTTCCTCAAAACTTAATTGCTCAATCGGTTTGGTATTGTTCACAATCCTGGGATCACTGTTGTGCATGCCGTCAATATCACTCCATATTTCACAAACCGATGCATTAGTTGCCGCTGCTATGAGCGAAGCTGAATAGTCACTTCCGCCTCTTTTTAAATTATCAACCTCGCCTTTTGCATTGCGGCAAATGTATCCCTGCGTAATAAAAAGTTTTGTTTCCTTATACCGATTAAGTAATTGGGTAAGCTTAACTTTTATGCTGCCGATCTGTGGTTCATCAACCATATCAATCGTCATAAAATCCAAAGCAGGCAGCCATACATGATCTATCTTTTGTTCTTCAAGATAAATTCCAAAAAGCTTTGTGCTCAATAACTCCCCCTGTGCAAGAATATCTTTGTTTAAAGCTTCGCTGAAAGAAATTTTAAGTATGATATTAAGAAATTCAAAGTGTTCTGCTATAACATCTTTTGCTTTATTATAAGCAGCCTCGGTTTTTACTAACTGGATTATAAAATTCTGGTAATGCTGCTCCAATGCATCAATGTGTTGTTTAGCAA
>JADGPX010000319.1 GCA_017882215.1 Chitinophagaceae bacterium
TAATAAATATTTATATTTTTAAGCAATTTGTGGAAATAAATCCTAATAAATATTAATTTCTTTGGCAAATGTAATATTATTGCAGTTTTTAAAGCGGGATTCGTATTCAAAAGTATTTTTTAGTATTATTTTAGAGGCTCTAAAAGTAATTTTTTGGTAAAATAAACAATCATAAAAGGCTTTTTTGCTTTTAGAGCATTATTATCAAATTTGGCAAAACCTCAATTCGAAAAATAATTAAATATTAATAATGTTTGTTAATATCTGTTGGTAGTCCACCGTTGTATGGTTTTGATGTTTTCAACACCGAAGCAGAGATATGCTCTAACCTCCTGGAAGATGCCCTTCATACAAATCAAAGCAGTGGAATTATATTTCCCAAGCGGATTAGAGCCCTTTTGAGCCCTTCAAAGTCAACCCTTGTAAATACCTGAGAAACCCCTGCGGGCTTTGTCCTGAGGCTCTGGCTGGCGTGGAAGAATGCACAATGGCTCTACTTCATACGTCTTGGTTAAGTGAGGGAACGTGATGAATTGTGTAATCACCTTAGGCTAGTTTCCCACATCGTCGAGAACTTCCTGATACCAGTAGCCAAACTGTAGCGGGTCGGCATTTTCACCGCATACGCTACATTGTTTCCAACATTTGTAATTGAAAGAGAAATCTGTCCCTGACTCTTACTGAATACGAGACATAAAAATCAAGATCTTCACCCACAAAGAGTCCTGATCTATTTATAGCAAGCTGCCTTTTAAGAGCATTGTTAATGTAATTATATAAAAAGCATTAATTAAAGATTCTCCTATGAAAACTCCAAGAAGACATTTGTATACACTTATTCTTAAAGTTGACCCAATATACACTACCAAATTTGTAGGTGTGAAAGGAAAAAAACTCCATCCTGTAATTATAAGTACGTCTTTATTCTTAAGTGTGGATATTATTTTTTGACTATATTTACTATATCTGGCGTCAAAATAAATGTCGAATTCAAGGTATTTGGAAAAATAATATACTATTGTAGCAGAGGTCATTACACCTGCCATATTTACTATGAATAATTCTATTGGATTGAATATGAACACGCCTACAATTATAAGTGGTGAAGGCATAAACACCACTCCTTGAAATGAAAGAAGCAGGTAATAAATTACAATACTTAAAATATAGTAGTTTCCTACGATTTCACTTAGAAATGAAACGCTTAGTATTTGTGGAAAAAATAGGTATGCAATTATACCTCCGGTAATAAGAATTAACCACAGGTAAAAAGCGATTTTTTGTAATTGCATTTAAAACTCCTTTTTTCCTGTGTTCCACTTATTTTCAAATATGTGAAGTAGATTCTCCTTGTGTTTTGTTGAGAAAAAGCTATGCAGAGCGTACTTTCACTATCTTTATGTGAAGGCTTCAATACAATCGATTTTACCATCACCGCGCCATGTTAGAATATATGACCCGCTCTCATCTAAATATAAGAATGTATTTGAGTAACGGGTTTTTCCATTAAAGTCTGTATCTGTGCCAACCCAGCATCCACTATTAAGGAATAACTTTTTTTCGGATTCAAATTCGTAGGAGCTTGCAAAGTGGGTGTGTCCAAAAACAACAATATCAGCATCCTGAGTTTCCTTATTTCTTTGATAATACCCTTTCTTGATGACCTGCTCTACAGTTTTATCTGAAGGTTTTGTGGTGTTGTAGATACTTCTTTGGCTGTACGCAACAATGCCTGGTATGGAACTTAATGCAAAAAAACAAGTAAGTATAGCCCACAAAACAACACCAAATAAGCTAAATCGTAAGAATATAATCCATAAAGAATATTTTCCGACAAATAGTAAGCATAAAAATATAATGAAGCTTAAACGCCAGTGTTTTTTAGTAAATGTGATGTTGAAAACATCTTGAAACCAACGAAGTGGATTCCAAAATCTATTGATATATTGCGTAACAGCCTGTAACTTATCAAATTGATGACCATGAATGAAAACATACGACCGATTTCCGATTTTAAGGCACGTCTTTTCACCCTTTTCAGGATAACACTCATCGTAAATGTAAAATTTTGTTCCTTCTTCCAGTGTTATATTATTAATCTCTCCATCGAGTTCACCTAATGAACCATCATGATTGCCAAGTACGTATATTTTATCACAATCAATGTCTGAGAGCAAGTAAAATGGTTTCATAAAATCTTTGATAATGTTATACCTATCGCCATCTTTGGGGTCCCAGAGTTCCAAAATATCCCCGAGAAGAATTATTTTATCAGGACTCTGAATTAATAATTCTTTACTCCCATAAGTTATGGTCTTAGGTTTATTAGCTAGGTCTCGTACCCACTCAAGAAAGAGACAAAACTCTTTGTGATTACATGTTTTGCCACCCAGATGTACATCTGAGATAACCATATAAGCTTGACCGAAGGAAGAACTGGTCATACAGTCTACTGAGAAAGCGGTGCAATCAATGGATTCATTAGTATCCCGACCCACTGGAACTACTAGAACTACCCAAGATATCGTTCCCCGAGCCCTGTTCATTCTGAAAACCATTATGCCAAAGAGTTCCCTGCTCCACCGGAAATCTTCCCGGCCGGGGAATGTTTGCAGTAACCGCGGAAGGCGAACGGATACCACGGACTCCGCCACTTCTACGCCTCGCTGCTGATCCGGCACGGTGAGTCGGTGAAGGTCGTCCAGGCCCG
>JADGPX010000092.1 GCA_017882215.1 Chitinophagaceae bacterium
AATCGTCAAAGCATTGTAAAAGGCTTAGGTAAAACGTTTCCCACAGTGTGGCACAACGCAACAAAGTTTGGTGTCAACCAGATTTTGATGGCAATCACGTTGACAGATGGGTCCAGTTTATATAAGGATTGATTCCTGCCCAAAAATCCAGAGATCCGTATGAGAATATTTGAAAGTTGTAATAGGACAGGTTAATCACCTCTTTTAAAGCTATTAAGAATGCGAAGAAAAGACCTATGATGTAGATTTTATTTTTGTTATCCGAAAGCTTCTCTATTTTCAATAAAAATCTAGTCATAGTTTTTTTACTTATCAAAATGCTTATATGTATTAAAAAAATCACCAATTGTATGGAAGGTTTCACCCTGGGCAATAAAAAGCTGTATAAATTGCTCTAATCGCATTTGGAGCTTATTTCCTGAGTTTCTTTGTACAATACCTGGGATCTGCAACTTCTTATCATGCAAATGCGAAGAAAACTCCCAGGAGTGAAAATAGATATTAAGATACCCGTCGTGTTTAAGAGTTTGCCGGCATAAAAAAGTATAAAAAGGGAAAGGGAAAATGTGCAAACTAAGCCAGAATAACGGGATACGAACTAATGGTGCCACTGAAGCGGGTAATTGTAATACACCTTTGTCAATAAAAAAGGTACGAGGTAAATGCCAATTATTATATCGCCCGGGGATGAAGGTCGGGTTTATTGATGAGTCGTACAGATAGCCTGCATCTGCAATTGCCTGCATGTCAGTTTTCATCATTCTTGCCATCCGGTATCCATTAACAGGTCTGCCTGTTATCTCTTCTAACAATTGTTTGGATCGTTTCAAGTCATCATTTACAAATGAAGAATGACTATAACCATGTGAGGCAACTTCATGACCCCTGTAAATGATTTCCTTAACTAATTCTCTGGCATGAATGGCAAAAACTGCTGTACAGAAGAAGGTAGCCTTTATTTGATATTTTCCCAAAAAGTCAAGGATAATCCTTGTACCTTCTTTGGAGTACTCCATTTGCTCATCAAGCGACAGATTTACATGGTGTTCTAATGGCAAATCAAACTCCTCAATATCAAAATTCAGTAATATCATCAGTCATTTATCTTTGTTATTCTGCAAAAATTGACCAATTCTCTGATTATCACCTTTAAAGGGATTCTGTTAGGTTTTATCCCTTCTCTTGTTATGCCTTTAATATTAACTATCGAAACATTTTTTTGTAAAGAAGCTCTATAGATGAATTCTGTATCAAAAAGAAACTGATCGATGGTGGTTTTCATAAATATTTCTTTCCCCTTATTATTAAATCCCTTTAATCCGCCCTGAGTCTCGCAATATGTCATTCTTAAAAAGAGTCGATTCAATTGCCTTGACATCACCGAAAAGAATTTTCTTGTGATTGGCAATTTGCGTAAATAGTCAACATTTCGACTGGCCAGAACAACATCAGCTCCTTTATCCAGCTCTTCTACTAACTTTATAAAGCTTTCAATGCAAAATGGGAAATCATAATCAGTATATACAACTAATGGTGAGAGGGTTTCTGCTACAGCTTTACGTAAAGCATATCCTTTACCACGATTTATTGCGTAGGAAATAATGTGTACTGTATCCTGAACAGTGAGTAATTGTTGAATCTGAATATCAGTAAAATTGATTGTAGAGCCATCGTTCACAATAAATAGATTCAGTTGGCGATCCGGAAAAGAAGCTATCAGATTCCGAAAGTTTACACCTATTAATTCTACAAAATCGGCAGGTGGATTATAACATGGTAAGATTATGTCGATATTTTGTGACATTTTATAGTCGAATCATTTATTTAATCATTTAAAAGATAATCCAATTTCATTTCCATAGGGATGAAAGTTAGTTATGTTTTTTGATTTTAATTGCATGGGAGTAATCGTATATTGAGGTTATTTTTATACTAACAATAAATATTTTGTTTTAATTATGGCATTTCATAAGAAAGCTGTCTAATAAAAATACTTCAATTATCGGTAGCTGGATCATTCAGGAAAAACGAATAAAAAGGGTGCACTTCGGGTAATGCATTCGAAATACCCAATAGAAACCTTCATGAGAAAGTAGGTTGGTTATTCAAAGTCCTGTGAAATTTTGATATTGATAATTATCGATTTACAGATTTGCAACAGAATTAAATATTAAATTTATGTCATATCAATTTTAAACATAAAAAATGAAAACAATACTCTTAATTTTGGTTACAGTTCTATCTGTGAACTGTGCGTATTCTCAAAAAATAAAAGAATCAGAAGTACCTGCTCCGGTAAAAGCAAAATTCCAGTCACTTCATCCTGACATAAAAAATATTAATTGGTTAAAATTAAAAAAAGGTGGTTATGAAGCAGAATTTACTCAAAACAAATCACAATTCGGTGTATCTATTGATTCACTTGGCAATCTAAAAGAAACTGAAAAAGAGATGAAAGTTTCTGAATTGTCAAAAGAAATTCATGATTATGTAGCAAAAAATTATCCTGGTTATGCAATTACTGAAGCAGCACAAATTACTTATACTGATGGGAAACCGATGTATGAGGCAGAAATAACAAAGGGAAAAGATAGTTTTGATTTGCTATTTGACAGCTCTTTCAAATATGTCAAAAAAGGTCATTTTTAAAAATAAATAATAAAATCTTTTCATTTTCTGTGATTAAGGCTCCTTGTTTTTCACCCTGAGTAACTTATATAGCAAAATTAATTCACTACAGTTGAAGTGATATTTACACCAGCATGTGTTTTATCGCAGAGGAGAACTGTTTTAAATATGTTTTTTAACCATTTACGGTCAGGTTCAAAAGGGCCTATTGATCACATTTGGCCGGTCAGATTATTATTAACATATATAACTTAACAAAAAAAATTTAACTCCGGCTTTTGGTGGTCAATTTAAACCGGCCAACTTGGGTCAATCAATTAGTATTTCCAATCAGGCTACTGTGCAAGCGGATCAGTGACCTTTCCCATAAAAATGACGGAATTGGTGGTAACTTCCCTTATGAGATATATGAACTGGTGGTTGACATCTATTGTAACGGACTGTATAACCGAGGTGGGTTCAATCACGACCACAGTTGCAGCAGCCGCTTCTGTGCCTTCTTCATCGGTCTGAATATATGCCTGGTGAAGTACTTTGCTTATAAGCAACGGTATGTCCGAAATGTTTGAGAAATCTGCTGCATCGGTGAAAGCTATGCCCATACCCATGAGTGAAAGGACATTATGAAGACTGATATTATATCCGTACTTGAATTTTGGCAGGTAAAGATTTACCTTGCTAGAGGTCAGTGAAGTTGTCCAGGTACTTAAACTGGCAGCGGTCAGTGAGCTGGTAACCGCTGAAAGGTCATTGTTATCAGGAAGGATGATATCCATTACATAATTACCCTGCCCATAGGGAATCTCCGCAACATAAAATCCGTTGCCCCGGTAGACTTTCTGGTTTTCAGACTCGTACATTGTCGGAACATTCTCTGTCGATCCATCCGGCTTTGTGAATGTCCTGGATGTTGTGGCAGAAGCGTCAAACTGGGTTTTCCACATGCCTTTGAAATAAATTGCATTTATAAGAAGCATTACGGTATTGTCGTCAAGCTGGCTTATCATATTTTTTATCAGGCCATTGGTGCGATCTGAAATCCAGCTGTTGATCTGTGTGGGGACTGTGGGATCTGTTATATCAAAAGATTTGGCCTGGGCATCATAATAGCTTGTAAGAGTATTAGCAAAAGGTGCTTTGACCGAAAAGTCCTTTTCAGTCCATACCGAATTTGCTATATCCATGATAACCCTGCTGTCGACCGATAGCAGTGAAGCAGTTAGATCCCTGTATGATTTATTCAGGTCAGCCATCGAAGTATCGCTTACCCTGAGTGCTTTAAGGATTGAATCCCTGGTGCTGTTTGCTGCTCCATTCACCGTCATTGAAAGAGCATATGATATGCTCATGGGAGATATAATGGTATTGACATCTCCTGCCTGGCTAAGTACCCTGTTGAAAACATCAAATGCAAATGAGTTTTCCGAACTGACAAGGTTGGCCTGCTTAAGAGTGAGATTGATCTGAAGTGGCTGGGTTGGAAGGGTATCGTTATTCTTCCGGCATGAAGAGAGTATTATGATTTAAAGATTAGGATTGAAACCGGTGGGTTGGTCTGTGTACACTGACTCCCAAAAATCATGCCAATTCTAAGGATTTACACCCAAAAGTTGGTTTGGAGATTTTACAAAATCTAGGGCTCTCTTATTGACAGGATTTGACAAGTTTTTTTATTGAGAATTATGTCTAGAAAATTAATTGAAATAAAATAAAACCAGCATCCAATAAACAGTATAATTACTTGCTGTATATCAAATAAATACAAATAAATGTAAATCTGTCCACAATTCCATCAACAATTTTAAAGTAAACCCCGATAGAGTATTAAACTATCGGGGTTTATCATTTTAAGTTAGGGTGCTAATTCGACCAAATCACTTCTTCTTGATATCAAAACTTATTGTTGTAGCGAAGACGATAAACAATAAATATTTATACTACTTTTGTAGCCACAATGAAAATAAAATCAGTATCCCCTATTCTCACAATACTCCTTGATATATCCAATGCCTCATCGGCTCAGGATTTACTTCCAACATCCACAACAGGACAGATAGTCCGACATACTTATTATACTTTGTCTTATTCAGAAGCCTGAGAACAAGCCGAATAGCTGTATCATGAACTTGATAATTTTAGAAGTAAATTTTCGTTATTTTAAAAATAAAAAATATGAAACAATATACAATAACAAAACTTACACTTTATGATAACAACCATAGTTATATTACTTTTAATGCTTTTTATTGGTATCCGCTTCTCAAAGAAATATAGGAGAATACGACACCAACAATGGCATGTAAGAGATTGGTTAAAAAAAATAAAAGCCAAATTAATAAACATTTAAGAAAAAAATGATTTTCGCAATGATTCCCTGATTAATTGCAAAAGCCGGACCCATTGACCATATTTGCCCGGTCAGATAATAATTTACATACATAACTAAACAACAAGCATTTAGCTCCGGCTTTTGGTGGTCAATAAACTCCGCCTAAAGGTGGTTAAAGCTACTTGCTCTTATGCTATGGTAAGAATCATTATGTTACCATGGATGTTGCAAGACAGAATTTATTGAATTAAAATAGAAAAATGTATTTTTAAAAAGTTTATAAAATGCAGGAGCTACTATTAAACAAAGCATTTATGCTGTTGGAGCCGGGCCCGGTTGTGCTGGTTACTACAACCAACGGAGGGAAAAATAATATTATGACGATTTCGTGGCATATGGTTATGGATTTCACTGCGCAGTTTGCCTTACTGACAGGAGCATGGAATTACTCTTATGAAGCTCTCGTGAAAAATAGAGAGTGTGTGATAGCCGTCCCAACAGTTGACATTTCTAAGAAGGTCGTTGAAATCGGAGGGTGTTCCGGCTCTGATACTGATAAATTCAAAAAGTTTAAACTCACACCACTTAAAGCAAAGTCAGTTGAGGCACCGTTGATCAAAGAGTGCCTTGCAAATATAGAATGTCGTGTAACGGATTATATTGAAAAACACAATATTTTTATTCTTGATGCTGTTCATGCATGGATAGATGCCGACCGAAAGGAACGTCGCACGATACATGCCAATGGAGACGGAACATTTGTAGTTGATGGTCGAACCATAAGTTATCGCGAATTGATGCTTCCAAAACTTCCTTCGGGAGTATAAGTTATGATTGATAGGTCCTATATAGTAAAATAATTTATCCTTTAGAAAACCGGCGGATATTGGTGATATGAAGAATCCCAGAGGTGGTGTCAGACATTGTATTGAAGGTAAAGGATATTACTAAGAACCGTCTATCCTTAGTTAGTAATCATTTACTAAATCCATCACCGAATCCGTCACCCCCTAAAACTCAAAACCCCGCAGATCATTGATCTTGCGGGGTTTAAGATTTATATTTTACGAACTCTTTGTATCAGCCTTAGAAAAAAACAGAACCCATTTTATACCCAGTCAGAAATCCAAATATTAAGAAGTGGATTTATCTTTTTTCGAGAAAAAATATTTTGTTAATGGGACCATTGAGACCAAAATAAAAATAGTTCCCAATACTGCTACAATTGAAGATCCGGCAGGAAAGTCAAAATGGAAAGAAACATTTAAACCGACAAAACTTCCTAAAAAGCTCACAAACATTGCAATAATGACTACTGCCTGATTTGAACGGGCAAGCATTATGGCGCAAACAGATGGAATAATTAAATAAGAAAAAACAGGAATAACGCCACTAATCTTTACGGCAAAAACAATGGATAAACCGATAGAAATATAAAACAAGAAATTCCAGATATTGAAACCTTTTTTTTCAATTTTACCAGTTTCGAAACTTTCGGTAAGTTCAAAAAACTTTTTCTGAAAAATAATATGCATAAGCAGCAATGCGCCAAAAACAATACATGTAATGGTCATCTCTTGCATATTTACTGAAAGGATATCTCCGAACAATACTTCCTGAATATCCGAATCACCATGAGGTGTCTTTGAAATAAGCATAACTGTGGCAGCTGAGGCGAAAGCATAAATTATTCCAATGATAGCTTCCAGTTTTAATCGCTTATCCCGGATATCAATCATTGAAATTAATAATGCTACAAGGAGCGTGAATACCAAGGGAATAGTTGTTAATCCATAGCCTACAAAAGCCGCGAACGCACCACCAAACGATGAAATCTGACCAAGCGCCAGATCAACAAAAACGATTCCCCGACCTACTACATGTACGCCAAGGTAGGACAAAAACAAACCTGTTATTAATGAAATTATGAATGCCTGCACCATAAAATTCAAACTGAACATTTCAAACATACTTTTTTTTTGTTATTAGTTAAAATTCATTAGAAGGTGCTCTGATAAACTAAACCTAAAAGACGAAGCAATTGTTCAAATAAATAATTATTTAAATCCTTGAATTAACTTATCAATATTGTAATCAAATAAATCAAAATAATCTTTGATACTGTCGAATGCTCCAACAGAGGTTCCAAGTATTATGGTTTTAGCGCCGGTTTGTTTTGAAACCACATCCGACGAAGATGTTGTAAAATAGGGCGATGAAATAATTACTTTAATAGCATTGCTTTTTACTTCAGAAATAATTTTTACAAGTTGTGATGGTGTGGGAGGAATGCCTGGTTTGGGTTCCATGAAATCAACAATTTTTAATCCGAATCGTTGTTCAAAATAGCACCATTCGTTGTGATAAGCGATAATTTTTACACCTTTATATGGAGACATTTTCATGGTCCATTCTTTCAACTTCAAATCAATTTTAGTATTAAAATCTTTGAGATTCGCTTCAAAGAAGGCTTTATTTTCAGGAGAAATTTTTTCAAGGGCATCACAAATATTTTTTGCAATTTGTTTCCCATTAACCGGATCTAACCAATAGTGTGGATTTCCATAGATGTGAATATCGCCTTCGCCACGACTGATGTTGGAAGGCACTTGCAACAAGGTAACACCAACAGAGGCATCCACATAGCCATTACTTCCCTTTTGAATTTTCGGATTACGTGAGCTTGAAAGGAGTTGTGGCGACCAGCCTGTCTCCAGATCTAATCCAACTGTAACAAACATATCCGCTTTTGAAAGTTTGGTGATATAGCTTGGCTTGGGATCAACAAAATGCGGATTTTGAAAACCTGTGGCAATAGAAGAAACATCTACTTTATCATTGCCAATTAATTCAGTAATACTCTTTAAATCAGCGGTTGTGGTAACTACATTTATTTTTTTTGCATTAACAGCAGAAGCTCCAATACAAGAGAGAAGGATGAATACAAATTTTAGTTTCATGTTTTTATATATTTAATAATTAATATTGATGCGCTCCATGTGTCCCAATAACAAAAATCCATCGAAGCAGGATCTGGTTCTGTTCTTTTTCCATATTGCTTGATGTTGTTTTTCCTTCAATTTCTATTTTCTGAAATTCGGTGGCATACCATCCAATGGTTGCCGAATAGGCGTTCTCCACAGTATTAGCGGAATATGGTTTGTTTGAATAACTATACATTCCGGTAAAAAATAAGCGTTTCGTGAATTGAAAATTAATGAATGAATACATGCCAAATGAATTAACAACGGTATCCTTTGAAATGTTTGCGTTGCTGAAATATGCTTCCGATTGCCAGGTAAAGGATTTGTAGGTATTGAATTGAACAGGTTTCCATTTATAGGTAAGATCTATCGCAGCAATGTTAGTCCTTAAATTATAAAAGTTGGCGCCTGTAAGGCCTGATAATCCTAACTCCAGGGTAGCATTCGCTGACAAATCAAAAAAGTTTTTTAAATGTGCCAGTTCAAAATAGGTGTTCCCCACGCTTCTCGAAAAACTCGGATTATCAATTGGTCCATCGGTAAATTGTACCACAAGTTCCTGATAAAAAAGAGAATTTGGAATCAGCCAGCTTAACGAAGCTCCTTCATCATTAATTCCATCCCCAAAATAATTTTGGTAGGCATCCGGCAAGCTTATAAATGGCAATGCATGTGGATGCACAGGGTTAATCCTTCCCATGGCGCTTCTAAACTTCCCTGCTTTTAATTGCAAATGGGCAGGTAAAGAAAGTGTAGTAAGGTATCCTTCCTCCAGATCTTCACTGAACTTACCCGTTACAGGGTCTTTCCCCATTGTAAAAAAGAAATCGGCTCTGGCATAAGGATCCACGACTGATTGAAGAGAAAGCTCCGCTTCATTGATTCCGGCATTAAAATTTCTTTTGACATTATTTTTGTATGAAGCCTGAAAGTCGCCAATCACACTGATATCAGGAAGTGTGGAGGGAGCTGTTCTCACCTGTACTGGAGGAGGGGGTGGCTCCGAATTTTTTATTTGTTGTTCAATCTGTTTTAATAAAACGGAATCGGGTTTAGCAATGCTATCAGTTTGAGAGAATAAATTTGCCGAAATTGATGAAATTAAAACAGTTATAAGTGCTATCTGTCTATAATAATACATTACCTGGTTTTTAGATTATAAAAATAAATAAAGAAATATAACGAGGCATTTTTAATGAAAAATGTTTCACATAAAATAAGCCATAGTATGATCTTGGAAGGAAGTAATAGAAACGTTTTACATGTTAACAAATTTTCAAAAAAACACCTTAAAGGATGTTATAATTCAAATTTGTAAACCGGGTGGTGCACGTAATAAATATGAAAATTGCGAGAGATTAGAATAATATAAGCAATAGTAATTATTGCAGTAATTAGCTAAAGGGATTTTATTTTGTAAATCAATAATCCCAAAGTCGAACAAAAAAACAAAGAATTCAAAATTGCATATATCACATTTCTCATAGAAAACTTGGGAATTTTTCTCATTTTTTGCTTTATAAACAAAGTGTTCGTGGTGATGTTCAAATTTAACTATTGTAGGCAAAAGAAAAACCAACAATAACAGTAAAGAAGTAACATTTTTAAATTTTCTATTCATTAATTTGTTCGTTCTGTTGCGTCATTATGTCTTTTTTAAATAAACCATAACGTTTTTACAGATTGTAAATATATATGATTAAGACCAATAACTTAGGATATTGTTCGCTTCCCAATAATTCGATCCAATAAAAAACAGAGCTTTTATAACATAAAACACTGATAACCACTCACTTCATGTTGAAATAAAAATTCCGTCAACAATTCCGTCACCAGAAAATTTAAAAACCCTTGTAGTTCGTTGATCTACAAGGGTCTGCGATTTAAGGTTGTGGTGCCACCAGCCCCAAAAGAGTCTTTATACAGTTTGCTGTTAAGCTGATTAGACGGCCGTTTGCGTACATATTCAATGTATCCGTAAATTCAGCACAATTAACGCTATTTTCATATATTTTGACAATTTTGCTTGATTGACTTATGGCTGGTTCCCGTTCAAAGCTTGAAGCAATTCCGCTATCTGGCATAGAAAGGTGAGCCACACCATAATAACTGTACTCCTATGAAACCTAACTTTTTTATTAATTGCACTTCGATAGAGGACGTTAAACAACTCTACAAGAAGCTCGCTATGCAGTATCACCCCGATAAAGGAGGCGACACACTGACCATGCAGCAAATTAACGCCGAGTACCAACAGATCCTTAAGGATAAGAGGCTTCTCCTTTGATAATGAGGAGCAGGAGAAAGATTTCATCATTTACCCTGAAGTAATCAGCAAGCTTATTGTCCTGGACCAGGTTCTTATAGAGCTTAT
>JADGPX010000320.1 GCA_017882215.1 Chitinophagaceae bacterium
TATCAAAGATTGATAAATAGTATGGATCGGTAGTTCAGTTGGTTAGAATGCCGCCCTGTCACGGCGGAGGTCGCGGGTTCGAGTCCCGTCCGGTCCGCTGAGTAAACACTCAAACACATTCAAAAGCCTGTAAAATGTAGATTTTACGGGCTTTTTTGTTTTTATACCTACTCCAAATAGCACCAAAATACTTCAATCTTAAGGTACGCATTCGGGCATTCATGCATTTTCAAATTCTGAATGCCCGAATTCTACCGAAACCCTTATCAGATAAGGGATTCAGAATTTGAACATCTGTTCAAACTGAGAACTTAAAAATTAATTTTAACCTTTAAATCGGGCATTTTATGGAAGCAAGATTGAGCATTTTATTTTATGGAAAAAAAACAAGAAATGAGAGTGATAAAATACTCTCGATTTATCTGCGGGTAACTATTAACGGAAATCGTTTTGAAGTAAGCACCCAACGCTGTGTTGAAACAGATAAATGGTCATCAACAGCAGGTAAAGTAAAAGGTAATACTGAGGAAGTCAGAAAAACTAATCAATATCTGGATAATGTAAAACAGAAAGTATATGATTATCAAAAAAAGATTCTACAAAATGGCAAGCCCTTCACCAAAGAAACCTTGCGACTGGAATGGTACGGACTAAATGAACATATCCATTCACTTGTCGAAGTGTTCACAAATCATAATAACCAGATGGAAGCGTTGATTGGGAAAGATAATTCAAAGGCAACATTCGGTAAATACCGGACGACATTAGATCATACGATATCATTTTTGAAATGGAAATTTCAAAGATCGGATATTGAGATTTCCAGCATAACCTACAGCTTCATTACTGAGTTTGAATTCTGGTTGAAAAGTGTTCAGAAGTGTAATCACAATACAACCATAAAATATATAAGCAACCTTCGAAAAATCATTAATATATGTCTCAAAAATGGATGGTTAGTAAAAGACCCTTTTATTGGCTTCAAAATGACCAAAAAAGAAGTCATAAGAGAGATTCTGACAGAGGAAGAATTACAAACACTTATTTCCAAAGACATTCAAAATATTCGGATCAGGCAAGTTCGTGACATTTTTATATTTAGTTGTTTTACTGGTCTTGCTTACATAGATGCCAAAAGGCTTAGAAGGTCAGATATCGTAATAGGCATAGATGGGGAAAGGTGGATATACACACGAAGAAAAAAAACAGACAGCCCATCCCGGATTCCTTTACTTCCAGTTGTATTGGATATTATGGAAGTTTATAAAGACCATTCACAATGTCTTAATAATGATTCTCTGTTACCAATTCCTAGTAATGCAAAGCTGAATGCTTACTTGAAAGAATTGGCTGATATCTGTGGTATAAATAAGTATTTGACATTTCATATTGCCCGACACACCTTTGCTACCACGGTAACTTTGAATAATGGAGTTCCCATTGAATCTGTAAGTAAAATGCTGGGTCATAAAAGCATTAAGATTACACAGATTTATGCTAAAATACTTGATAGAAAAGTGAGTGAAGACATGAGTCTTCTAAGAAAAAAGTTCATTGCTAAAACTGAAGAAAATAATTTAAAAACTGCTCAAATAAATTAATTCAATCCTTATTTCATGAAACAGTTATCAAAAAAAACAGATCTCTTTCAGTCTGTAAAGAATTTAATCTTAGAAGCACAAAACCAAATTATTCGCAATGTCAATTCTACAATGGTATTGACGTATTTTCAAATCGGCAGCTATATTGCCGAAAGTGAATTAAAAGGGAAAGCGAGAGCTGATTATGCTGAAAAAACAATGCGCCAGCTTAGTATTGATTTGACAAAGGAATTTGGCAGAGGATACTCTAAGTCGAACCTTGAATATATGCGACAGTTTTACAAAGTTTATCAGCAGCGGTTCAAACAGATTGTCCAACCAGCAATTGGACAATCTAACAAACAACTTAAAACTATCCAATCACCGATTGGACAATTTTCTTCTCCATTTGCACTTAGCTGGACACATTATATTCAATTGCTCAAAATTCAAGATAATAATGAAAGAAATTTTTATGAGATAGAGGCCTCAAAAGATAACTGGTCTGTAAGAGAATTACAAAGGCAATTTAACTCGTCGCTCTATGAACGGTTGGCATTAAGCCGCGATAAAAAATCAATCAGGGAACTTGCAAAAAAAGGTCAGATCATTGAAAAGCCCACCGATGCTTTAAAGAATCACGTCATATTAGAATTTTTAGATTTAAAGGAGGACAGTAGTTATTCGGAAAATGATTTGGAAAATGCAATAATTGATAAATTGGAAAATTTCATGATGGAATTGGGCAAGGGATTTTTGTTTCAGGCAAGGCAGAAGAGATTTACATTTGAAGGGGATAGCTTTTTTATTGATTTGATTTGATAAAATTGATTTTATTTTCCTCCAACTGTTATTTTTATTTGTGTAAACGAATGTGGCGGAAAGCTGTAAGAGAATTTATTATTCTTTACGTCAACACTTGTTGTTATAGGTATGTATTGTTCCTGTTTATCAAATTCAAAAGGTTGCTGCAGGTCATTTGAATTAATAAGGTTTATTTCTGCCTTGCCTGTAAAGCCGCCGCTTGTGTTATTTATTTCTGCTGATATCGCTTTTTCTTTATCCCTGTTTACAACATTAATAAATACCGTATTGTTTTCTTTGGAATAGG
>JADGPX010000321.1 GCA_017882215.1 Chitinophagaceae bacterium
ATTATAATACAAGAAAAAATATATTTGAGAAACTGGAACTTTTAACTGCAGATAAAAATGGATATATCAAAATAGCTGAAACTAAAAAGAATGAACAACGTAACATTCGTTTAGAGATAACTTACCAAAAAGATAAATTATTCCTGGATAATTCTCAGTACAATTATTATTATAACTCTGAAGATGAAGCGTATGATAATCAAAAAGAATATGATGAAGACAAGGCAAAAATATTTTTATTCACTGACAGGAGCATTTATCGTCCGGGGCAATTGGTTTATTTTAAAGGAATTGGTATAACACAGAATTATAAAACAAAAAAGAATCAGCTTCTTACCACTAAAGATTCAATTAAAATTATCCTTTATGATGCCAATTTACAAAAAGTTGATTCAGTAAAACTCTTATTAAATGATTTTGGTTCCTTCAATGGAAAATTTCGTTTACCCGAAAATCAACTGAATGGAGAGTTCAGTATTGAAGTAGATAATTATGAGAATTCTGATATTAATTTTTCTGTAGAAGAATATAAACGTCCGAAGTTTTATGCAGAATTTGAAAGAATAAAAGGTACTTACCGGGTAAATGATAAAATAAAGATCACCGGCTTTGCAAAGGCTTATGCAGGCAATAATATTGATGGGGCAAATGTAAAATATCGAGTAACAAGAGTAGCAAGATTTCTTTACCAGTGGATGTGGTGGGGACGCAGCATGCCTCGTTCCTCTCCTATTGAAATTACTAATGGCGAAATTAAGACCGGCGCTGATGGAAAATTCACCATCGGGTTTGAAGCTATTCCTGATCTAAGCATTGACAAAAGTACCGAACCTGTTTTTGATTATAAAATTGAAGCAGATGTTACAGACATCAATGGCGAAACAAGAAGCGCTAACACTACCGTTCCTGTTGGATATAAAGCTTTGAATTTACAAATAAACTTGCCTTCCACAGATGCCATTCCGGTTGATAGTTTAAAACACATTTTCGTAAGCACAAAAAACTTAAGCGGAGAATTTGAGGCATCGAGAGTTGATGTAAAAATTTATAAACTGCAAACGCCGCAAAGATTTATCCGCAGCCGTTATTGGGCTGCGCCTGACCAGTTCGAAATGAGTAAGGAAGAATTTATAAAATATTTTCCCAATGATGAATACAAAGATGAAAATAAAAAAGAAACATGGCAAAAAGGTGAAGTTGTTTTTGAATTAAATGACTCCACAACTATAAATTCTAAAATCAAAATTCTAAATTCTAAATTTTCGCAAGGATGGTATGTGGTAGAAGCAACTTCAAAAGATAAATACGGACAGGATGTAAAAGATGTAAAATATTTTCAGTTGTATGATATGAAAGCATCTTCATTGCCTGCGCCTGCATACACATGGAATACAATTATAAAAAATGTAGTTGAGCCGGGAGAAAAAGCGCAATTCATTACAGGCACATCTGCCAATAATATTTTTCTAATTCAGCAAAAAAGTAAAACATCGTCTGACGGTCCCCGTCTGACGACAACCTATCAATACTATACATTAAACAACGAAAAGAAAATTTTTGAATTTCCCACTACAGAAGAAGACCGTGGAGGCTTTGGTGTATCTCAATTTTTTGTAAAAGATAACAGGATCTATTCAAACTCATGGAATGTAATGGTACCATGGACCAACAAACAACTCGACATAACTTTTGAAACTTACCGTGATAAAACTTTACCCGGCAGTGAAGAAAAATGGAAAGTAAAAATTAGCGGATATAGGGGGCAAAAAGTTGCAGCCGAAATGCTGGCAAGTATGTATGATGCATCATTGGATCAATTTAAACCACATAGTTGGAGTGCACTTAATATCTGGCAAAATAATTATCAATCAAATAACTGGAATGGGTATCAAAATTTTACTTCAGTACGATCTTTTGAAAAATGGTGGAATGAAGATTATCTTCAACAGAAAGAAAAAACATATGATGCATTATTATCTCTTGGTTATGGAAATACAATAAGAATCAGAGGGAATTCCTCAATAATGAGAGATAGTAAAGAAATGCCTGAAATGATGATGCAAAGTGCGCCAACACAACTAAATGCAACCGTTGTAATTGGATATGGCACGCAAAAACAAAAAGGTGATACTCTTACATATAATGATTTCAATCCTTTTCGAGGTAATAAATTTTTACAGAAAAAAGATGAACAGCCGACAAACATTGATCAATCGCAAATTCAAATTCGAAAAAATTTCAACGAAACTGCATTCTTCTTTCCTGAATTAAGAACAGATAAAGATGGCAATATTGAATTCAGTTTTACAATGCCCGAAGCGCTTACACAATGGAAGCTGATGACTTTTGCGCATACAAAAGAACTTTCAAGTGGTTATGCAGAAAGAACTGTCATCACTCAAAAAGAATTAATGGTGCAGCCCAATGCACCAAGGTTTTTAAGAGAAGGAGACCGGATGGAATTCAGCGCTAAAATTGTAAACCTTGGTGAAAAAGAAATTACAGGTGTTGCACAATTGCAATTGCTGAATGCAACTACAATGAACCCGATCGATACATGGTTTAAAAATATTGCACCACAAAAATCTTTTACAATCCATGCAGGGCAAAGTGCTGCTGTAAAATTCAGCATTGAAATTCCTTACAATTATAATAACGCAGTCGTTTATAGAATAGTCGCAAAAGCC
>JADGPX010000322.1 GCA_017882215.1 Chitinophagaceae bacterium
GCAAGGGATGTAAATAAGCCCATTATTGAAGCGATAAATAATACTTTACGTGCCGGTAAAAATATTGACTGGCGGGAGATGTGGAATGATCTTGAAATTCTTTTTACCAAAGCAGGCAGAGATAAAAAAGATCTGTTTGATGATTATATTCCGCCACACAAAAACCTTGGAGCATTGTTTATTAAGGCTTATACAAAGGCGGGAACCTCTTAATCGTGAAACGTCAAACGTCAGACGTGAGAATCGTGAAACGTCAAACGTCAGACGTGAAACGGCAGACATGAAATTTTTTTTCACGGTTCACTTTTCACGATTCACATTTCACGACTAAAGTCAATTAAATTTGTTGAATGTTCGGAAAAAAATTTGGAAAAAAAATATTCGATCTCACGCTGCTTAAAAAAGTATTCCGTTTTGCCGCTCCCTACAAAAATAAATTATACTTATCCATCTTTCTGTCCATTGTATTAGCTATTATCTCTCCATTGCGTCCATATTTAATTCAGTACACAATAAACAATTTTATTAAAGACCGCAATACCTATTGGCTTATCCTTATAACCATTATACAGATAGGAATGCTTTTATTTGAAACAGCTTTGCGATTTTATTTTACTTATCTCACTGCATGGCTTGGGCAATCGGTTATAAAAGATATGAGAGTTACTGTTTATAAAAAAGTGCTCGGCTTAAATCTTTCGCAGTTTGATAAAACGCCAATTGGCACTTTAACTACACGAACCATAAATGACATTGAATCCATCAATGATATTTTTTCTGATGGATTAATTCCAATCGTTGCTGATATACTTTCCATCGTTTCCATTTTATGTTTTATGTTTTATGTAGATTGGCGGCTGGCGCTTATAAGTCTTGCTCCCTTCCCGGTGTTAATAATTGCCACTTATTTTTTTAAAGAAACCGTGAATAAATCTTTTATTGCAGTGCGTAATGCTGTTGCCCATCTTAATGCATTTGTGCAGGAGCATATTACAGGAATGGCTGTGGTACAGGCTTTTGCAGTAGAAGACAAGGAATTGGAAAAATTTAAAAAGATCAATAAAGAACATCGCAATGCAAACATCAGGGCTATTCTTGCGTACTCAGTTTTCTTTCCTGTGGTGGAAATTGTGCTTGCATTTTCTATAGGCTTACTGGTTTGGTGGGGAGCAAACAATGCTTTTAATGCAGGTGTGATAATTTCTTTTATCATGTATCTCAATTTATTGTTCAGGCCGTTACGGGTAATTGCGGATAAATTTAATGTGCTGCAAATGGGCATGGTTGCCAGCGAACGTGTATTTAAAGTTTTGGAGAACGAAGATTTTATTCCCCTGTCCCCTAAAGGGGAAGATGCCGGTACCCCTTCAGGGGATAGGGGCATGAAAGGCAAAGTTGAATTTGAAAAAGTTTGGTTTGCTTATAATGATGAACAATATGTTTTAAAAGATATTTCATTTACCATACAACCCGGCGAAACACTTGCTATTGTTGGGCATACAGGCAGCGGTAAAACTTCCATCATTAGTTTGCTTAATCGTTTATACCATATTCAAAAAGGTAAAATAAAAATTGATGATATTGATATCAACCAATACAATTTAGATTATCTGAGGAGTAATATAGCGGTTGTGTTACAGGATGTTTTTTTATTTAGCGGATCAATTTATGATAATGTAACGCTGAGAAATAACAACCTAAAAAAAGAAGAAGTGATTGAAGCGGCAAAGCTTATCGGCGTTCATAATTTTATTATGAGGCTACCGGGCAATTATGATTATAACGTTATGGAAAGAGGCGCAACATTATCACTTGGGCAGCGGCAGTTATTATCTTTTATAAGAGCATTGTTGTACGATCCTTCCATTTTAATTCTTGATGAAGCCACATCATCAATAGACACAGAAAGTGAAATATTAATTCAGCAGGCAATTGATAAATTAATTTACGGAAGAACATCAATAGTTATTGCTCACCGCCTTTCTACCATAAGAAAAGCAAACAAAATTTTGGTATTGGATAAAGGTGAGATAAAAGAAACAGGAACACACAATGAGCTTTTAGCAAAGCAGGGATTTTATTACCAGCTTCATAAAATGCAGTTTCAAAAGCAGGAAGAATTGGTTTAGGTTTATTTTAAATAGAGCTCATGTATTTAAAAAATTTTAAGCTTGTACAAATAGAAAATCAACAAATAATTGAAATTGATTTTTTAGGAGACATATATGATTTGCATAATACCGCAGAGTTTTTAAAGTTAGAGTTCAATGTTAAAACCTATAGCCTTACCTTATTTTGGAATTATTATTTGGATGAGGGTAATATTATGCCATTTCAAATAAATTTTGAACAAACAATTTTTTTTGAAGTAATCCCGAGAGATAATGAAATGCCAAAAGATGAAGATGATTGTTTGGAGCAAATTATTTATGATGATAAGATGTCATTTTCCTTTATGGGAGGTATGAAAATAATAGTTAATTCTAAAACTGCTAGGTTTCTAAATTAATGCTTTGCTGCGTTTGTAATTTTTCCATTCTAATTTTTAATTTCCCCTCTCCAGCCTTATCTTTGCGCCAAAATCAGGATTGGGTATGATGGCAAAGAGCATAAAATCTATATTGGTAGCCGTTTTCAGCTTATTTTCAGTGCTTTTTTTTAATACGTCTATAGCCCAGGAAAA
>JADGPX010000004.1 GCA_017882215.1 Chitinophagaceae bacterium
AATACGAAGTACCCGTAAACAAAAATGCTGCCATGCAACTGCGAACAGGAAAAGTATGTTAATTTTAACGCTAAAATATAATTTATGGTAGACCAACAACTAATTACAGCCAGTAACCAGCTTGAAGGTTACAAGATCACAAAACATTTAGGCATAGTACGCGGCATTACTGTTCGCTCACGAAGTATTTTCGGAAATATTGGCGCAGGATTGCAAACCCTGGTGGGCGGGAAGATCACCATTTTTGTTGAGCTCTGCGAAAGAGCAAGAGAGGAAGCTTTTCAAGCTATGATACAACATGCCAATGAAAGAGGCGCTAATGCAATTATCAATATTCGCTACGATGCAAACGAAGTAATGCAGGGCGTTACTGAAGTTTTGTGTTATGGCACGGCAGTGCAGGTGGTGAATGTGTGAGGTGTGATGAATGAAATAAATAAACAGGTTTGAAAATAGGACTTCTTTAGGGAGTTCGTATATTTATTAGTTATAAGTTTTTTAAAATATTATTAAAAAAATTATGAAGATATTTATTATTTTAATCTCAATTTGTTTTTCTATCGTTGGATACGGACAACAACAGAAAACTAAACCTATTTCACAATGACAACCCATTTATTTCATTGATTCTGTAAAAATAGATTTGCCGCAATTGTTTTTCGATCCAAATAAAATTGCAGATATTAATGTTGTTAGTAATTACTATGATTCCGCAAAACAAATTCATGGCAAGATGTTCATTACATCCAAAGATCCAAAAGATTTTAATTTTTTATCCGTTGCTGACATAACAAACGCTTATAAAAAGGGCACAAAAACACCAACAATTTTTATGTTGGACAATGAATTTCTGAAAGACATTGCTGCATTTAAAATTGACTCATCATATATTTTAAAGGTTGAAGTTTTACGAGCATCAGAAATTGAATATTTAAAAAACACTCTTCCCAATTTAACGATTGTGAAAATAATAACACGAACGAAAGAAAATCTTGACAGGCAAAATCAAATAAGAATTCAGGGAACAGAAACCACTTTGAGAAAATAAATCTGCCACCAACTTTGCATGTTGCAAATTTAAAATCAACTCAAATACTTTCCAACAATAGGCACTCTTCTTCCAACACCAAATGCTTTTGGTGAAATACGAATAATGGGACAAAACTGGTTGCGTTTGTATTCATTAATGTTCACCAGTTTTAAAACTTTATCAACCAGAGCAGGATCAAAATCCTGTGCTTTTATCTGGTCAGGTCCCTGTGTTCTTTCAATGTATTGATATAATATTTTATCAAGAATTGCATATTCAGGAAGACTGTCACTGTCTTTTTGATCAGGACGTAATTCTGCTGAAGGCGCTTTGTTAATGATGTTAGCAGGAATTATTTCTTTCTCGCGATTTATATATTTTGCCAGCTCATAGATTTGCATTTTATAACAATCACCAAGCACACCTAAGCCTCCTGCCATGTCACCATATAAAGTTCCATAACCGGTAGCCAGCTCACTTTTGTTGGATGTATTAAGTAAAATATATCCAAACTTATTGGCAATAGCCATCAACAAATTTCCTCTTATCCTGCTTTGAATATTTTCTTCTGCAACACTAAATGGAAGATCTTTAAAAACAGGTTTCAGTTCTTTTAAAAAATCTTCATAAATATTTTTTATCAGAATAATATCATAAGGATTGCCGTTATTCTTACTTAATTTTTCTGCATCACCGATTGAATGTGAAGATGAATATTGGGAAGGCATTAAAACAGCTCTTACATTTTCACAACCTAAAGCTCTGCAGGCGAGTGCAATAGTTACAGCGCTATCTATACCACCACTGCTGCCAACGATTGCTTTACTAAAACTCATCTTGGTAAAATAATCTCTTATCCCAAGAATCAGTGCATCATGAACCTGGGCAACGTTCAATGTTTCAGTAAATTGTATTGGCTCCAAAAGCTGATACGGCATGGCTTGCACCGGTTCTATAACAGGTGCTTCAATAGTTCCGTCATCATTTAAAATTATTTCTTCAAGATGTTCTTTAAACTGGGGAAATTCTTTACACAGGTTTCCATCTTTATCAAATACCAGCGAAGCGCCATCAAACACCACTTCAGTTTGTGCGCCAATTGCATTGCAGTAAAAAAGGGGAAGTTTATATTTTATAACATTCGACTTAATGGTTGCTTTCCGGTCTTCATCATGTGTATAATCAAAAGGAGATGCAGAAAGATTGATCATTACATCAGGGTGCTGCTCCATCAGTTTATCCATCGGGCAAATTCTATACAAAGGATTGTTACCTAAATTCCAAATGTCTTCGCAAATAGTTACCGCCAGCCGCTTTCCTTTAAACTCCATTATATTCCACGTAAATGCAGGTTCAAAATAACGGTACTCATCAAACACATCATAATTAGGTAAACAGGTTTTGTGAGCAACGGCTTTTATTTCTTTTTCATAAAGAAGAAAAGCCCCATTAAAAAGATCTTTGCCATCCCATGCTGTATTTCTATCAGGTGAGCCAACCAAAACACCGATAGTATCAGCATGTTGTTTTATAATATCAATCGCATTGTAGCATTTATCAATAAAATCTTTAAAATCTAAAAAATCTTTCGGGGCATAACCGCAAATACACAATTCGCTAAACACAATAAGATCTGCATGCTGAGTTTTAGCATGTTGTATTGCATCAATTATTTTGGCTGTATTACTTTCAAAGTTTCCTATATGATAATTCTGCTGTGCAAGAAAAATTTTCATATTGCAAAATTAACGATTAGCAGATTGTTTCATTGGGTAAATTTGTTGTCTGGACTATGATTTATAGGATTAAAAGATTGTTGGATTAAACATAGATGATATTTATGAAAAGAATTTATTTTGTTCTCTTGCTATGGATTTTTTTTTCGTGTAAGAATAATGGCATTCCTGATGTTTCAGGAATAAAAATAGAGCTGAAAGTGCAGCGCTTCGAGAAGGATTTTTTCTCCATTGATACCAATAATATCTTAAACGAATTGCAGCGTTTGAGAATTAAATATCCTTCTTTCATTAATGATTTTACCAGCCAGATCCTTGGTTTTGATGATAAAACTCCGCCTGATTCTCTTACAAAATATGTTCATTTATTTATAAGAGATTATCGCTTTGTAAAAGACAGCGCCGACAAGCTTTTTGGAGATTTTGAACCGCAAGAAATAGAAATAAAAAAAGGGTTGCAATTTGTGAAACATTATTTTCCTGAATACAAAGCGCCGGGTAAGATCATCACATTCATCGGTCCATTTGATGGGTATAGTGATGTGTTAACTTCGGATGCATTTGCAGTTGGCTTACAGCTTCACATGGGCAGTAATTTTTCTTTTTTTAAAAGTGATATTGCACAGGATCTTTTCCCCAAGTACATATCCCAAAAATTTACGCCTGAATATATTCCTGTTAACTGCATAAAAAATATTATTGATGATATGTTTCCTGATAAAAGCGTTGGTAAGGCTTTAATAGAACAGATGGTTGAGAAAGGAAAACGCTTATATCTTCTTGATAAATTTTTACCTTATACTCCTGACTATTTAAAAATTGGTTATACAGAAAACCAATTAAAAGATTCGTATACCAATGAAGCAGTTATCTGGGATTTCTTTTTAAACAATGACTTGCTGAATAATGCCGATCAAAACATAGTAAAAAATTATATTGGTGAAAGTCCAAAAACGCAGGAATTGGGAGAAGGCTCGCCGGGTAATATCGGGGCATTCAGTGGCTGGCAGATCGTAAAAAAATACATGAGTAAATATTCAAAAACAAGTTTACAGGAATTGATGAAAACAGATGCAAGGGAAATTTATAATCAATCAAAATACAAACCGAGGAATTAAAGATAAATAGTCAATTGGTCAATTGGTCAATTGGTCATTAGTCAAAATAAAATTAAAATATAATTACAGTAAATGACAAATGACTTAATGACTAATGACTGTAGAGTTAATTTAATTTGAATGGAACTGTCATCTCGAATGACGGAATATTTACGTAAAACGTTTTCTTATTATTAAGATTTTCCATAAAATAAGTTCCGTGCATTTTGCCCAACTCTGTGCGAAGATTACAACCGCTGATGTATTGGTATTTTTCACCGCTATTAATTTGCGGCTGATTACCAATAACTCCTTCACCTTCTACTTCACGATGTGTGCTGTCACTATCGAAAATATACCAGTGCCGGCGCAATAATTTTACCGGGAAAGAATTGTTGTTCTCAATTGTAATGCGATAAGCAAACATGTATTCGCTTCTGAGTGGATTACTGTAATCAGGCTGGTAAAATGTTTCAACACTTATGGTTACTCCCTCCGATATTTTTGATACCATGTTGTTCACTATGTAAAAATAAATTAAAAACGTATAAACGTTAAAAATGTTTCAACGCTCAGTATTATTTACATAAAATACCGCCATCGGGTAAAAGGTAACCTTTCTGTCAGATCTTTTTTGCTTTTGAAAAGCCTTGCTTATGAAGCCATGATAATATTTTATCCCGATTATCGCCTTGTATTATTATTTCATTTTCTTTTACTGAACCACCGGTTCCGCAAAATGACTTCAGCTTTCTGCTCAATTCTTGCAGATCAGTATCTTTTCCTTCGAATCCCTGGATCAATGTAACTATTTTACCTGCTCTTTGCTTTGCATCTAAACGTATCTGTAAATTTTGTTGTGCTGGAGGAAGAGTTGTTATATCATCTGTATTTTCATCAGGCAACTTAAAATTTGGATCGGTTGAATAAACCAAGCCGGATAAATTTGATCTTTTCTTAGACATATTTTTATAATAGCCGTGCTTTCAAACTCAGGTCTAAACTTTTTGCCTGGTGTATAATTGCACCGCTTGAAATATAATCCACTCCTGTTGCTGCATACTCCTGAATATTTTCTAAGTTAATCCCTCCGCTGGCTTCAGTTTCATATTTTCCATTAATGATCTTTAAAGCCTTTTCAATTTGTTGTGGAGTAAAATTATCCAGCATGATCCTGTGTACTTTACCAACTTGTATTACTTTTTTTACATCGTCTAAACTTCTTGTTTCAATTTCAATTTTCAGATCCAGGTTTTTTTGCTGAACATAGGTATTTGCTTTTGCAATTGCTTTTTCAATTCCGCCGCAATAATCAATGTGATTATCTTTCAGCATTATCATATCATATAAACCAAAGCGATGATTAGTTCCACCACCGATGCGTACGGCTTCTTTTTCAAGCAAGCGAAAATTAGGGGTAGTTTTTCTTGTGTCTAAAAGTTTTGTGCTGTAGCCTTTGAGTTTATCAACGTATTGCCGGGTTAAAGTTGCGATGCCGCTCATACGCTGCATACAGTTTAATACCAGCCGCTCACAAGAAAGTATGGTATGCACTTTTGCCTGCACTTCAAAAGCAATTTCTCCAAACTGCATTTTATCTCCATCCTTTTTGTAAGCAGTAAAAAGAACAGCGGGCTCAACATATTTAAAAATAGTTTCAGCCACTTCAATGCCTGCTAAAATACCTTCTTCTTTTATTTTTAAAATTGCTTTCCCTTTTGCATCAGCATCTATACAACACAATGTTGAATGATCACCATCACCAATATCTTCTTCCAAAGCATTTTTTATAAGGAAATCGAGTAGCTCTTTGTAATTCATCTCAACAAAACTAAACAATGATTTTTTGTGATGGATTAAAAAATCCCGCCAAATGGCGGGACAATTCTAATAGAGCTATTTTTCAAATCTTAGTTCCTGCAGTAATTGCTTATCGCCTTTTTGCTTCATATAAATGGTTGTACGATATTCACCATTTTTTGTTTCCAAAGTACCGATAATAAATTGAGCACCTGCATTATTTCCTTTATGCACTATTTCAAAACCTTTTACAACATTATTACTAAAAAAATCTTTTAAAACCAACTCGGCCTGGCTTTTACTATATGTATTGCTTTTATCAGTAAGCGTAATTTCAATTGTATTATCAAAATATTTTGAAAGTTGTGAAGCATTTCCATTTTTTATTGCACTTTCCACTTCATCTACCGAAACAAATGAAGTCAAACAAAACAACAACACAATTAAGCCATATTTTAAAAATCTGTTCATGTGTATAAGTTAACTACATTAAATTTTGCCAAAAACGTGCCAACTAACTTTGATAGTGCATCTTTTAATTCTAATAAATTAACTTTGATTTATGGTAGAGAAAAAACTTATACTAATTATAATGGATGGATGGGGACTTGGAAAAATAAAATCAAGCGATGCAATTCAAAATGCTAATGTTCCATTCGTTAGTTCATTATATTCTAAATATCCAAATACTACTTTAGTTACATGCGGTGAAGCAGTGGGGTTACCTGCAGGTCAAATGGGTAATAGTGAAGTAGGGCATTTAAATTTAGGCGCAGGAAGAATTGTTTACCAGGAATTGGAAAGGATAAATGTTGCTATCAGGAACGGGGAATTCAAAAAAAATGAATCGCTTTTAAATACCATCCAATATGCAAAAAATAATAATAAGCCTTTACATTTAATGGGACTTGTAAGCGATGGTGGTGTTCATTCCCATATTGAACATCTAAAAGCAATCACAAGTATTTGCAAAGAAGAGGGATTACAAAACGTATTTGTTCATGCATTTACTGACGGCAGAGATACAGATCCTAAAAGTGGCATTCATTTTTTAAAAGAATTACAGGATCATTTAAATAATACAACAGGAAAAATAGCAACAGTTGTTGGGCGTTATTATGCAATGGACCGTGATAAGCGCTGGGAAAGAATTAAAATTGCTTATGATGCTTTAGTGAACAGGATTGGCAGAACGACCAGTGATATTTTTGATGCTGTAGAACAATCTTATCAAATGAATGTTACAGATGAATTTATAAAGCCAATAATTAATCAGGAAATTCCGGATTCAAATATAAAAGATGGAGACGTGGTACTATGCTTTAATTTTCGTACCGATCGTTGCAGGGAGATAACACAGGTGCTTACGCAAACGCCGATACCTGATTTTGGCATGAACCCATTGTCACTTTATTTTACTACAATGAGCCGTTATGATCATACATTTAAAAACATCAATGTGATTTTTGAAACCGATGATCTTAAAAATACACTCGGAGATATTCTTGCACAACAACATAAAAAACAAATACGAATTGCTGAAACAGAAAAATATCCGCATGTAAGTTTCTTTTTCAGTGGCGGCAGAGAAGTGCCTTTTGAAGGTGAAAAAAGAATTATGATCCCCTCACCAAAAGTTGCAACGTATGATCTGCAGCCGGAGATGAGTGCATATGAGGTAACAGAAGCTCTTCTCCCTGAAATAAAAAATAAAACAGCTGATTTTATCTGTTTGAATTTTGCCAACACAGACATGGTAGGACATACAGGCGTTTGGGAAGCGGTTATAAAAGCCGCTGAAACAGTAGATAAATGTGTAGAAAAGGTTGTTACTGCTGCATTGGAAAATGGATATACAATCTTCTTAACTGCAGATCATGGTAATGCAGATTATATGATAAATGAAGATGGCACACCCAATACTGCGCATACATTAAATTTGGTTCCGTTCTTTATTATTGATAAAGAATGGAAGGGAAATATAAAACCAGGTAAACTTGGCGATATTGCACCCACTATTTTAACCATGATAAAATTACCTATACCAAAAGAAATGACAGGTAACATTTTAATAAACTCTTGAATAATTTATATGAAAAAGATCTTTAAAAGAATTTTAATCGCATTGCTGATAATTTTTATTGCCATTCAATTTATCCGTCCGGCAAAAAACAGATCAGAAGGTATAAGTGCTAATGATATTTCAACTAAATATCCTGTTCCTGACAGCGTTCAGGCTATTTTAAAAGTTGCCTGTTACGATTGTCACAGTAACAATACAAGGTATCCATGGTATGCAGAAATTCAACCTGTTGCATGGTGGCTTAATAACCATATTAAAGATGGAAAAAGTGGATTGAATTTTTCTGAATTCACATCTTACCGTATAAAAAAACAATTTCACAGATTAGATGATATAAATAAGCAGGTAAAGAAAAATGAAATGCCCCTAAGCTCTTATACTTTAATTCATACTGATGCAAAATTAACCGAGGGGCAAAAGCTTGCAATTGCTGCATGGGCAACATCAATAAGAGATTCTATCAAGGCTCATTATCCACCGGACAGCCTGGTTAAGAAGTAAATAACATAACTTAAAAATCTTTAAATAGTTAAATAATACCTCATATTTTATTTGATAAGCAGCGATTTTTTATAATTTTTTGTCTTAACTTGAGGGTTAATACCAAGCAAAATATATGACAGAAGAGCTTATGCTTCATGGCTGTCTTAATAATGTTGCATCCGCACAGGAGGCATTATACAATCGTTTTAGCCCTCGTATGTTAGGTGTTTGTTACAGGTTTGCCCGTAATCGTGAAGATGCGGAAGATATGTTGCAGGAGGGATTTATAAAGGTATTTACCCAAATACAACAATTTCGCGGACAAGGTGCATTGGAAGGTTGGATAAGAAGAATTATTGTGCATACATGTATCAATATTTTAAAGAAGAATAAAAAATTTATTGATAGTGTAGACCTGATCCATGCAGGCAGTTTGTACCTGAACGAAAATAATATTCTTTCCATACTGGAAACTAAGGAAGTAGTAGAATCTGTAAGACAACTGCCACTAGGATACAGAACAGTTTTAAATCTTTATGCAATTGAGGGATTTAATCATAAAGAAATTTCGCAAATGCTGGATATAGAAGAAAGTACCAGCAGATCGCAATATACCAGGGCAAAAGTAATGTTAGAAGGGATATTGATTCATAAGAAAATTATACAAAAACCAAAAGAAAGGATAAGAATGCTAATTGGAGCTAATAACTAATACCATAAAAACCAATAAGAAAACAATTGACAATTACCGCTACTGAAATTTATGTGAAATGGAAAGAAAATTTTACCCGGCAAATTTTGAAAAATTCCTGAAAGGGCATGCAGATCAGTTTAAAATGACACCTTCAAAAAAGGTATGGCATGGAATTTATAATGATCTTCATCCGGGAAGAAGATGGCCATCTGTTGCTATGAGCATGGTCTTTATTTTTACACTTGTTATAATAGGCCACTTAAATACTAATAATGGACATAATACACCATTGTATGATTTAACTTCTTTACATAGTTCCAATCTTATAAAACCTATAAGAACTTCAGAAGCGGTAAAACAATCTGACACAAAGAGTATAGTAAACGGGGATAATTCCACCGGGAATATTGCCGGTGATAATGATCCTGTTAATGCTGCCCGGCAATTATCAGTTATAAAAAATATTCAGCATTCTTCAAATACAGCAACTGACTTTCCGAATATAAATGAAAGCAAATCCAATAATGCTGTTTCGGAAAATAAAAATGAAAATCCTTCTTCTGATAAAATTGAAAATAATGTAACCAAAATTTCTTACCTAGACGATCCGGTTACTAAGTCTTCACAAGATTTAAACGATGTAAAGAATGAGGAAGAATCTGTAAACACAACAACATCAAACATCAATAAAGAAATAAGTTCATCTTTTAAAGAGACTACTTCAAATATGCCTGCGCAGGCTAATGCAACAAATATTCATAAACCAAGGAGAATTAATAATGTTACCTGGACATATTATGTATCTCCTTCTTTCAGTTATAGATATTTATCTGATGATAAAATAAATAATTCTGTTATTCATAAACCTATGATAGGATATGAGGCAGGAACGGCAATGAGCTTTAATATTTTTAAAAAATTACAATTTACAACAGGAGTACAGCTAAATTATTCAGGTTATAACATTAAAGCCAATAATACGCACCCTATTATTGCTACATTAATTTTAAACAGTGAAACTCCGGGGCAATACAATGTATATTCTACAATGTCTCATTATGGTAATGGTACAGGAAACGAGTTTACAAGATTAAAAAATTATAGTTTACAGGCATCTCTCCCAATTGGTTTGCAATATGTGTTTGCAGCAAATGATAATATTAAATTTAGTGCAGCTGCTGCTTTTCAGCCTTCTTTTATTATTGCCAGCCAGGCTTATTTACTTTCCACTGATAAAAGAAATTATTTGACAGATCCGGATTTATTTCGCAAATGGAATATGAACACCAATCTTACAACATACATTTCATTTACATCTAACTCATTTACCTGGCAGATCGGGCCACAGGTACGTTACCAGCTCTTATCTACTTATTCAACACGCTACCCGGTTAAAGAATATCTTATCAATTATGGTATCCGCGTAGGTATCAGCAAAATCTCAAAATAATTTACAATAAAAATTCAGTGCAGGTCGTTATATACAAACTATAACTTTCTGTCCTAAACCGTTGCTTCGTACCCTGCAGCGGTTTTTTATTTGTCCAAAGAAACTTCTTTTTAAAGTATTTTTGAAGATGCAAATTAGGTTCTTATCAGCTGTATTTTTTCTGATGTTTTTATTTTGTGGTTGTACAGAACAAAAATCACAAACTTCTCAACAAACAAAAAAAGATTCTACAGAAGAGCATACTTTTTTTCCTGTAACAGAATATATCCGCGGTCAGTTAAGTGAAATAGACAGCCTGCCTATAACTCCTTTAAAAATTATTAATTATAATGGCAAGCAAGATTCAATATGGATGAAAAAAGAAAATATCCGGGTTTTTGCTGAACCATTTCTTCATCCTGAAATCGATACAACAAATTTTAAATATCTGTTTATCGAAAAGTCATTTTTAGATCAAACGATTAATGCCTTTACATTTTCTTACGATCCTGTTGATAAGCTACCCGATTCATTACAACTAAAGAGATGGGATGTTTATATTGATCCAAAAAAGAATACAATAAAAAGAATTTACATTGTAAAAGAAGTCAATAATAACGGCACTTTACAAACTGTGCAGCTCACATGGAAATCGAACCAATGGTGTAAAATAACAACCATAACAGAGCAGGCAGGCAAACAACCTGATATTAAAGAAGAACTGATGAAATGGGATTTTAGTGAATGATCTTCCTGCCAAACACATATTTTGAAAGCGGTAAATTTGCAGATCTATGACACCGGAGTCCTATCAAAATATAATAAAAACACTTCCCAACCAGCCTGGCATTTATAAATACTTTGATGAAAAAAATGAAATGCTTTATGTAGGAAAAGCAAAACATCTGCGCAAAAGAATAAGTTCTTATTTCACAAAAACTTTTACCGGCTATAAAACTCACGAATTAGTCCGCCGGATACATCGTATTGAATTTACCATTGTTGATTCTGAGCAGGATGCATTTTTATTAGAGAATGCACTTATAAAACAATTTCAGCCAAAATTTAATATTAATCTTAAGGATGATAAATCATATCCTTACTTAGTTATTAAAAATGAGCCTTTCCCACGTGTATTTTTAACCCGTACAAAAATTAATGATGGCTCGCAATATTTAGGACCTTTTACTTCGGTAGCGAAAGTGAGGGAGCTACTCGATTTTATTAAACAGAATATTCAATTACGAACCTGTAAGCTCAATCTTACAGAATCAAATATTCAAAAAGGCAAATTTAAAGTTTGCCTGGAATATCACCTGGGCAATTGTAAAGGCCCCTGCGAAGGATTTCAGTCAGCAGAAGATTATAGCCAAGGATTATCGCAATTAAAAAATTTAATGAAGGGAAATCTTTATCCCGTTATTCAACACTTTAAACAGGAGATGCAGCAACATGTTGAAAAGATGGAGTTTGAAAAAGCCGGGTTCATTCGAAAAAAAATTGAGCATCTACAAAATTATCAATCCCGCTCAAAAGTGGTAAACGGGCATGTTGGTAATGTTGATGTTTTCTCTATTTTAAAAGATGGTGACTGTGCTTATGTAAATTATTTAATGGTAAATAATGGTACAATTGTTCTTACTAAAACAATAACACTGGAGCAAAAACTTGATGAAACACCACAGGAGGTTCTATTGTTTTCTATCGCACAATTGAGAAGCACTTTTAACACCGAAGCAAAAGAAATAATTGTTCCTTTTGAAATTATTTATCCTGAGCAGGAAATAATTGTAACTGTTCCCAAGGCAGGAGATAAGAAAAAATTATTAGATCTCTCCGAAAAAAATGTAAACTATTTTAAAGAAGAATTGAACAGAAAAAAAATGCTGCAACTGGAAGGCAAAAGCGATAGCGAAAAAAGAAAAGCGCTGGAACAGTTACAGAAAGATCTGCATTTACCTGCTACCCCGGTTCACATAGAATGCTTTGATAATTCCAACTTCCAGGGAAGCTATCCTGTTTCTGCAATGGTGTGTTTTAAAAATGGTTTGCCAGATAAAAATAATTACCGAAGATTTAATGTAAAAACAGTGCAGGGTATTAATGATTTTGCTACCATGAAAGAAGTTGTTTTAAGAAGATATAAAAGACTGGTTTTGGAAAACCATCCCCTTCCCGAGCTTATAATAATTGACGGAGGTAAAGGACAATTAAATGCTGCTGTAGAAAGTATAAATGAATTAGGTCAGCAAGGCAAAGTATCTATTGTTGGCCTGGCTAAAAATGAAGAAGAGATATTTTTTCCCGGAGACCAGCAATCAATAAAATTACCATGGAACAGCGAAAGCCTTAAACTGATAAGGCGCATAAGAGACGAAGTTCACCGCTTTGGTATAAATTTCCATCGCAACCAGCGAAGCCGCGGAACATTTGTAAATGAGCTCGAACAAATAAAAGGTATTGGCAAAGCAACTGCAGATGCTTTATTGAAACAATTTAAATCAGTAAAAAAAATAAAAGAATTATCTCAGGAAGAATTAAGTAAAGCAGTTGGAAATTCAAAAGCAAAAATTATTTTAAACTATTTCTCCAATGTCAATCCCATTAATCCCACAAATCTCATAAATCATGGTTCAGACAATCAATAACTCCACAAATTTTGCTCGTAATTAAATATCCTGTCTTTTATAGTTTCACCTTCGAGCAATTGTAATATTTTATTATCTTTTAAACCGCCATAGTCTGATAAAAATCTGTCATACGGATTATCCAAAGTGCTCTTAATAATCCGCCCATAAAACATCCTGCTTTCAAACAATTCTTCCCAGGTCATTCTTGCCCCAAAGTTCTTTCCGTTATACACTTCATACTTCGCAAAGATGGGTCTCATATCAGGATAATAAACCCAGAACAATTCTGTTTCGCCAAGATTTACACCCTGGGAAGTAATTACATTTTTTACAGGAGCAATACCTAATATTCTCCAGAACAAACGCGAACTTTCTTTATCAAATATCACTTCTTCCTTAATTCTGAATTTATAAAAAGAATCCAGGTTAACTTCTGCAGTAACATTTTTGGTACCTGTTACATTTCCCAAAGAATCATAAATAGGAACTGATACTGTACCACCTGAAATTTTTTCGGCTACTTCAGATACCGTTAATGGGGTTGTGAACCTATCATCAACTGGACTAAATACAGTTACGCCGCCACTATCAGGACCATTCTGTATTGCTTTAAATAATATTGAAATGAAACGTTGATTACCATTGTCCTCATCCGCTGCATAGCGAAAAGGCAAATTCATTTTCTCTCTTATATCTATTTCTCTCCAAAGTTTCTCACGATATACCGCATCATCTTCGCGGAGGTATTCGTATGCCAAAGGTGTTCTGTCTTTCACCAGGTTTCTTTCTATAGCATCGTTTGACCGCAATGATTTTTTTACAATAGGTATAGGCAAGCTATCCACTTTAACGGGAAGAGGTACAACAGCAACCACTGTATCCTTGGTTGGATTGATGCTCACCTTTGTTTTAGTGTTGGTAGTTCTTTTTGCAGTGGTGCGTTTTTTTACAGTACGCTTTGTTTGTGCATCACAAATATTTGTGACCATTGCAAAGCAAACAGCCAACAGAAAATATTTTACAAATAGCTTTTTCATAGCATTTATTTTATTTATTAATAGAGTATGAACCCGGGACCCTGAATAACCCGAACTGTTCCGTCAGGCCCCTGCACTTTTACATTATCAAAAGTTATGGATGTACCCGGAATACATTTAAGTAACTGGGCATTTAACCCTGCTAAACTACCACCACTGATTGTTGCAGTTTGTACATTTGCAAAATTAGCACCTGCAAAATAAACAGTAGCGCTAACCACACTGAACCTTGCATCAAAATCAAAATTTTCAAGATCTGCCCTGCAGAATTGTTGGTTCTTAAAAACAACAGATTGCATTCTTCCACCTTTACTTGGACCAACCATAAATACAGGATCAGGAATTCTCTTAACTCTGAATTCATAAGTGCTGGCTTTGCCATCTGCATTTACTGTTATAGATGATTTACCTACCGTACTTACATTTACTGTGTATTTACCCGGCCCGCCTGCAGAAGCCAAAGTTCCGCCTGTCATTGATACGTGAGTTTTATCCCAGCCAGTACCGGATGAAATACTTACCGGATTTGGAACACCAATATAAAATACATTCATCTTATCCAGCATCACTGCTGCACCGCCCGGCGTACCAACTGTATATTCAACATTAAATGATCTAGTTTCTTTAGTACCGTCAGGTTTTGTAAAAGTTACATTTACAGGAACACTGTGATTACCTGCTCCGCTTGCCTGAAATTTATATACTGCTCTGCCATCAATATCTAAAGACTGAGAAGTTCCTCCTATTGTTATTTGAGGCTGTGCTGCTTTGCTGTATGCACCCACACCTGCGGTAATTTGAATTTCCTGACCGGGCATTACATAATTAGAACTTTGCCCTACCAATGCAGCAAACTGATCGTAAACAACTTTTACAGCGCCTACCTGATTGTGACAATAAGTTACCACCTGGTTCTCTGCATTCTTCACATTATTTTGAAATTTGCTTAGCATTGTTATCGCAGCAATTGCAGGCGTCATGTGAAAATAATTGAAGGTCCAGTCCTTAATTTCATTGCCGGTACGTAGATTACCGGAATGAGTAGGAGGAATAGACATATCAATTGGGAAGTTGTTTTTAAAATTTGTATTGATGGAAGCATCAATGCCCAGCATATTTTTAATATAGGCCTTAAGGCTATCATGCAATTCTTTTCCCTTACCATTATTTTCAAAAACTCTTGTTGAAGCTTCCAAATAATCTTCTTTATAATCCTGAGTGCCATCTTTATTTATTTTGAGATCTGCCTCTTTTAATACCTGGTCCTTTAAACTATTGATATAATTATAAACGCTTGCTGAATACGCCTGAGCCATTACAGCCTTATCATTCCAGTACTTAGCTTTTTCAGCAGTCTGCGGATCAGCTAATTTTGCCTGAAGAGATTTATACAATGTATTATTCGAATTAGCAATGTTCTCATTGGAATTCATCAGGCTTGTATTTACTGTTCTAAACGCATTAATAACCTCGTTTGATACATTTAATGCTAAGATGGCTGTCAATACCAAATACATAACATTGATCATCTTTTGCCGGGGCTCTCTAGGTAAAGCCATAATATTTTAATTTACAGTTTGTTTAAATTTTTGTTTGGTTATAAGTTTAAGATTAAAGGAACTTTAAACCCTTTCAACCTTAAACGTTTTAAACGTTTTATCTGCCTTGCATAGCACTAAGCATGTTACCATAAACCTGGTTTAATTTACCAAGATTATTTGCCAAAGTAGTAATCTGTTCTTTTGCTCTGCCTGCATCATCTATAGTGCTTACCATTACATGGCTGGCTTCAGCCAATTTACCATAAAAGCTGTTTAATGATTTAAGGTGATTATTACTTTCATTCAACTCTAATTCATAAATAGTATTTAATGAAGAAAGATTTTTTGTAAGCACCTGCACCTGGCTATGAAATCCTTTTGCACTGTCTGCTGCATCATTAAAATAAGACATTGTGTTTGCTGATGTGGTATAAGCATCTCTTAAGCTGGTCATTGCAGAAGTAGCCTCCTTTGTTTTTGCAGAAAAATCAGTTGTAGATTTTACCACATCTCCTACTTCGCCAATTTGCGAAACAGTAGTACCAAGTTTTTGGAAATTATCTCCCAATCTTTTTAAATTGGCAGGAGTAATGTCTGCTTCCATAAGCATTTTGTCCATTGATTGTAATGCAGTATTACCTACAACAACTTCTTCAATGTCGCCCGGCTGAATATCTTCTTCATGTTTTTTAGGTTTAACCCACTCAATAATTGCATATACCATAAATATGGCAGTTTCAGTCCACATACCAATCGTAAGCATTTTATCAGCATAAGATTGATGCGTTAATTTAGCCCATGCGGCAAATATAACTACTGAAGCGCCTGCGCTTACAAATACATCAATCAGGGTTAAAAAGGTTCTTTTTCTGTGAGCCATGATAATAGTTTTTTAAGTTTTAGATTTTTAGTTTTATGTTATTGGGATAAAGAAATGGCAATACCAATATCTTTTTTGAATTAAAGCAATAAATTTTGATAAAAAAATCTTTCGAATAAGTGGTATTGAAATTAAGGATTTACTTTCTGCCTTTTTTGTTCATTGTTGGTGGTAAATCAATCACAGTCCTAAAGCCAATATAAGATTTAGCCGTGTCCTGGTATTCGTAAGCCCTTGTACTGGTTTGTAAAAAATAGGCTACATCTTTCCAGCTGCCGCCGCGGATAACTTTACGCTTCATAAGCGGAGGATCCTGATCTTTTGCATTATAACGAATATCCGGATTCATATCATGTTGAAAATTATAGCCTCCTTCGTAATAAAGAGAAGATGTCCATTCTGATACATTGCCTGCCATATTATATAAACCAAAATCATTTGGCCAATAAGCATCCGCTCTTACAGTATAAAATCCTCCATCTTCAGGGTAGTTACCACGGCCTGGCTTAAAGTTGGCAAGCAGGCAGCCTTTTTTATTTCTTAAGTAAGGTCCGCCCCATGGGTATGACGACTGTGAACGTCCGCCTCTTGCAGCATATTCCCACTCTGCCTCCGTAGGTAAACGGAAAGGTGATTCTATAGTTCTCTTTTTAGAAATCAAAAATGAAGTTAGATAATGAGTTCTCCATTCACAGAACGTAGTTGCCTGTTTCCATGTAATACCAACAGTAGGATAATTTCCAAAAGCAGGATGACTGTTGTATTGTTTTGCCATCGGCTCATTGTATGAGTAAGAAAAATCTCTCATCCATACTAATGTATCGGGATAAACAGGAATATCAGTTTTTACAATAAATTGAGAGATTGGTTTACGTGCATTTTCTCTTCTTGCAGCTTCTTTAAAATCAACCACCTCTGAATGATAAATTATTTTATTAGGATCTATTGCTTTTTGACCGTACAGCCTGTTATCAGGTGCAAGAATAATAGCATCTATTTTTTCAATAACCGTTCTGTCATTATATTTAATAGTGCTTGCTCTTTTCCAGTCAATAGCTTCAACTCCATCTGCACCCTGCTTTACGTAAGGAGAACCCAACAGCTTTGCCGCAATTGAATCACGAACCCAATTGGTAAACTGGCGATATTCGTTATTGGTAATTTCTGTAGCATCCATCCAAAAGCCACTAATGGAAACTGCCTTATTGCGGGCAGTAAAAGCATAGTTTACATCTTCATCACTCGGACCCATATGAAATGTTCCTGGTGGTATATAAACCATTCCGGGAGGTTTGGGAGGAGTATAACGGGCAGAAGGCGCTATGCCATGCAGCTGACCATCATTAGGCAAGCCTTTAGATTTGGATTTACCTAATTTACCGCAGCTGGATAAAAAAACAATAGCTACGATTGCTATTACACTTAACAAGTAATTCTTCATGTGTTTAACTTTGAGGGTATACGACAAATGTATAATTATTTTTTATTAAACTAATCATCAAAGCTTTTCTGATTTCTTAAAGTTTTGCAAACAATTACTGACCAATTTTACAAACGGACGAACAGTTTAAATATTGTAAGCAATTAATTAAATTTTGGATTATTAACAATTTGATTAATAATTGATGGTATATTATCTACGGGAGATTGACAGGTATAGTTGCGACATAAATAAATTAATGGTTTAGTAGAAACACTTTTTTGGGCTAACAATGGGTATTCATCCTCCTGAGGATTGTTGGTACATTGAAGCACTTTATTTGGAATGAAATGGGTGATTAATTCATCTCTTAAATTTTCAAATCCATTGCCGCAAATGGCTATTTCATTTATACCGGCAAATATATCAATAAGCAAACAAGCCCAGTTACCAAAAGAAGTTGGGTATTTAATTATTAATTCTGATAAGTTATTTAAAAATCCGGCAGCTTTTTGTTTCCATGTTGTGTTATCTAAAATTACAGAAAGATAAAAAAGATTACCAGCCATAACGGAATTTCCTGAAGGCACAGCGCCATCATAAATTTCTTTTTTCCGTACAATAACATCATTTTGTTTTTTGCCTGAATAATAAAAAAAATCTTCTTCCGAAGCAGTAAAATTTTCAAAAACATATTCTGTTAACGAGCGGGCATACTCTATATATTTATTATCAGATGTTATTTCCTGCAGAGAAATGCAAGCCTCTATCAAACATGCATACTCATCTAAAAAGGCAGGGTATTTTGCCATCCCTTCTTTATATGTATGATACAATTCAAAATCATTATCATTTACTTTAAAATTGGAAAATAAAAAATTAAAATTTTCGATAGCCATTTCTTTATAGCGGCTTATATCCAATGCTGCGGCAGCTTTACACAAAGTGGTTATCATTAAAGCATTCCATCCAAGTAATATTTTATCATCGGTAAGTGGGCGAATTCTTTTGTTCCTGATTTTTAAAAGTTTCTCTTCTGAAGATTTTAGTTGTTGTTCAGCTTTTCCTTCATCTAAATTTTTTTGTCTGGCAAAATCATGTAACGGTGTAAGTACCCTCAAAATGTTTTTATGTTCCTCCTTCTCCAAAGGAGTCCTTTTGGACATAGGAGTCCTTTCGGACCAATTACCATTTGGTGTAACATCATAATATTCACAAAACAAAACTGCATCATTACCCAAAATCTCATTTATCTCTTCATAACTCCATACATAATATTTACCCTCCTCTCCTTCGCTGTCTGCATCAAGTGCAGAATAGAATCCTCCATTTTCATGCATCAATTGTTTTTCAACAAAATCAATTGTTTGTTCTATTGTTTTTTTATAAGATGCATTTGGGGTTATTTGGTAAGCATCACTTAATGTGCGGATCAGTAGCGCATTATCATACAACATTTTTTCAAAGTGAGGAGCCAGCCATTCAGCATCTGTCGAATACCTTGCAAACCCTCCTCCTATCTGATCATAAATACCGCCTTGTATCATTTTATCCAGGCTAAGGCATGCCTGATTTAATGCCTCTTCATTTTTTGTATAATGGTGATAGCGCAACAGGTAGTTGATGGTAAAAGTTTGCGGAAATTTTGGAGCATTGCCAAAACCACCCCATTTTTTATCAGCCTGCTTCATTATGTTTTCAAAAATTTCATCAACTTGTTGCTTTGTGAAAATTTCCCCGGGCAGATCTATAGATAAATTTTTTATTTGTGTATTTATATTAGAGCGACCAATGTGTTGTGTAAGTTCTTCTGCCTGCGCTTCTACCTCTTGCCTTTTTTCTTTGAATAATTTAGAAACGCCTTGTAAAACTTCTTTCCACGAAGCCCTGTTAAAAGCCTTTTGCGGAGGAAAATATGTTCCGCCATAAAATGGTTTTCTATCTGGCGTAAGAAAAACATTTAATGGCCAGCCTCCGCTACCAGTCATAGTTTGCACTGCACCCATATAAATATGATCAAGATCAGGCCGCTCTTCCCTGTCAATTTTTATATTGATGAAATTATCATTCATCAGCTTTGCCGTTTCTTCATCTTCAAAACTCTCGTGTTCCATTACATGACACCAATGGCAGGCTGAATAACCAATGCTTACAAGGATGGGTTTATCTTCTTCTTTTGCTTTTTGCAATGCTTTATCTCCCCAGGGATACCAGTTTACAGGATTATGTGCATGTTGTAAAAGATAAGGGCTTGATTCATCAGCAAGTTTATTGGTAAATTTTGGCATGAGTTTTTTGAGACAACAAAGATGCCAAATGAATTCTTATTTTTAACTCAAACCAAAGTTCTTACTTATTATTTTTTTTTATCACAAAAAGTATATTTTTGTAGCAGTTTAAACTAAACTTTACTATCATGTCAGACATAGCGTCAAGAGTTAAAAAAATTATTGTTGACAAATTAGGTGTTGACGAAGCAGAGGTTACACCAGAAGCTTCTTTCACTAACGATTTAGGTGCCGATAGTTTGGACACCGTAGAATTAATTATGGAATTTGAAAAGGAATTTAATATTTCTATTCCTGATGAGCAGGCTGAAACCATTACTACTGTTGGGCAGGCTGTAACGTACTTAGAAGAACACGCTAAGTAATTATCTTTTATAATTATTGCAGGTAAGCTTTTATGGAATTAAAAAGAGTTGTTGTAACCGGGATGGGTGCTATAACGCCATTGGGCAAATCTGTACCAGAATATTGGGATGGATTGATAAATGGCGTGTCAGGCGCTGATAACATTACACAATTTGACACCTCAAAATTTAAAACCAAATTTGCCTGCGAGGTAAAAGATTTTGAACCCACCAATTATTTAGAGAGAAAGGAAGCCCGAAAAATTGACCGGTTTACACAATTTGCATTAATAGCCAGCGATCAGGCAGTTAATGATGCGGGCATTTCAAAAGATAATGTAAATGTTGACAGAGTGGGAGTGATTTTTGCCAGTGGTATTGGAGGTTTAATTACTTTCCAGGATGATGTAATGGAATTTGCCCGCGGTGACGGCACTCCACGTTTCAATCCTTTCTTTATCCCCAAAATGATATTGGATATTGCTGCAGGACAAATATCAATGCGCCATGGTTTCAGAGGCCCAAACTATGCTGTTGTCAGCGCATGTGCATCAAGCACAAATGCAATTATTGAAGCTTTTGATAATATTCGTATAGGAAGAGCAGATATAATTATTACCGGCGGCAGTGAAGCAGTAATAAGAGAGGCTGGCGTTGGGGGATTTAATGCAATGAAAGCCTTAAGTGAAAGAAATGATGATCCTAAAACAGCATCCCGCCCTTTTGATAAAGACAGGGATGGATTTGTGATGGGTGAAGGTTCAGGTATTGTAGTTCTTGAATCTCTTGATCACGCTTTGGCAAGAGGAGCAAAGATTTATTGTGAGATTGCAGGTGGCGGAACTACTGCAGATGCATATCATATTACAGCGCCACATCCTGAAGGTTTGGGTGCACAAAATGTAATGATTGTTGCGCTGAAAGATGCAGGAATGAAAACGGAAGATATTGATTACATAAATGTTCATGGCACATCTACTCCTCTTGGCGACATAGCAGAAACAAAAGCGATTTTAAATGTGTTTGGAGAAAATGCATATAAATTAAATATTAGCTCTACTAAATCAATGACAGGTCATTGTCTTGGCGCTGCAGGAGTTATGGAAGCGCTGGCTTGCATTTTAGCGGTAACAAAAGATGTTATTCCTCCTACAATAAATCATTTTACTGATGATCCTGATCTTGATCCTAAATTAAATTTTACTTTTAACAAAGCACAGCATCGTGTAGTTAATGCAGCGCTAAGCAATACATTCGGATTTGGCGGGCATAATGCATCTGTTATAATAAAGAAGTACAGAGCCTGATAATTCATTCTCATTTTATAATTGACTTAATAATATTACTTTCGGGTAAATAAATTTCTTTTGTGCAATTCCTGAAAAACTTTCTTGATAATAAATCTGATAAAGAATTTAAAAAACAACTTCGTAATGTGCTCGGTTTTGTTCCCGAAAATTTAAGTTTATACAAAACCGCATTAAGCCATCGATCAATAAGAGAAGGAACTGATGAAAATAATGAACGGCTTGAATTTTTAGGAGACGCTGTGCTTAGCTCACTTGTAGGGCATTATCTTTTTATGCGATACCCATATAAGGACGAAGGGTTTTTAACTGAAATGAGAAGCAAGATGGTGAACAGGAATCAATTAAATGATATCGCTTTAAAAATGGGTTTAAAGAAGATAACCTTCTATAATAAATTTGATAGCTCACTTAAAATATCACAGATCTTTGGTAATACTTTAGAAGCCGTTGTAGGTGCTGTTTATCTTGATAAAGGATATAAAAAAACACAGAAGTGGGTTACCAGGCATATTATCAATCCCCATCTTTATATGGATGATCTCGAAAATCTTGATATCAATCAGAAAAATAAATTGTATGGCTGGGCAAATAAGAATGGCAAGATCCTGGAATTTGAAACTTTGGATGAAAGAATAGAAAACGGAAGAAGATTATTTACCATTGGCGCAATGGTAAACGGAGAATTGATTGCACAAGCAAAGGCTTATAATAAAAAAGACGCAAGCCAGGTAGCTGCGCAAATTGCTGTTGAAAAATTAGGCATTGAACTAAAACCGATGTAGAATGGTTTAACGTTTAAAGGTTTAAAGTTGGATGTTTAACCTTAAACGTTTTAAACGACTTAAACGCTTTAAACGAATACATGGTTCAGACATTTAAATTCGGCATAATTGGCAGCGGCAGCTGGGGAACGGCTTTGGCTAAAATTCTAACCGATAATAAAAACAAAATCAATTGGTGGATACGAAGCGAAGAAACTATCAAACATTTATTAACCCGCCGTCACAATCCGCAATATTTAAGCAGTGTTTTTTTTGATACAACTTTATTACATCTTACTGCAAACGTATCTGAAGTAATTAAAAATTCTGATTGCATTATCATTGTCGTTCCTTCAGCATATGCTGTAGATACACTAGGTAATCTAGATAAAAATATTTTTAAAGAGAAAAAAATTGTATCTGCCATTAAGGGAATATTACCAGACCAAAACTTATTGCTTAATGATTATTTAAAACAGCAATTTAATGTTGAACTCGAAAATTATTTTGCCGTATTAGGCCCATGCCATGCAGAAGAAGTTGCTTCAGAAAAATTATCTTACCTAACCTTTTCAGGCATTGATGAAAATGCCACAAGACTTATTGCTACTTATTTTAAAACAGATTATCTCAACACAATTATAAACCATGATATTTACGGAGTTCAGTTTGCGGCTATCTTAAAAAATATTTATGCATTAGGTGCAGGTATTGCTCATGGCCTGGATTATGGTGATAATTTTTTGAGTGTTCTTATTGCTAACAGCGCTGATGAAATGGCAGGATTTTTACGCAAGGCAGGCATAAAAAATGTGGAGGTTGGTACTATTGAGCATACTGCTGTAACAAAAAATGCTTCTTCGACAGGCTCAGGACGGGAAACAACAAATTATGCGGCTTCCGTTTACTTAGGCGACCTTTTAGTTACCTGTTATTCACTTTACAGCCGGAACAGAACTTTTGGCAATATGATCGGCAAAGGATATTCTGTAAAAGCCGCCCAGCTTGAATTAAGCATGGTTGCCGAAGGGTACAATGCCAGCAAGTGCATGTATATAATCAATAAAAGTATACATGCTGATATGCCCATTGCAGAAACTATTTATAAAATTTTATGGGAGAATCTTTCGGCATCTCAAGGATTTAAAAAGATAGAAGAAACGCTGGTTTGATTCTGTAATTTTAAATATGGAAAGTGTTTTAATAACTCCGAGGGATAAAAATGAATTGAATCTGATTAAAACTTTATTGGAAAAAATGAATATTTCTAAAAAAAATTTATCTGATACTGAAAAGGAGGATTGGGCTTTGCTTAAATTAATGCTTCAGGCAGACAGAAATAATTTAGTTTTAGAGAAAGAAATATTTAAACTTTAATTTCTAAAAAAAATAGATCTGCAGCAATTCCATCTGCAAATAATTTCCCTTCTTTAGTTAGAATAATTTTCTCATCTTCAATTTTTAATTTTGAATTGATCTCATACTTCCTGCTTGCAGCTTGCACTTTACAGCATTTCTCTTCTCCAAATTTTTCTTTTACAAAACTCAAATCCAATCCTTCCAACGTTCTCAAAGAAGTCATAATATATTCATTCAGTTTTTGCACCTCAGAAAGTTTTTCTTCCTCATAAGGAATTTTATTCTTTTGCAATGATTGAATATAGAGAGCATTGTTACTCACATTCCACCGCCGAAAATTTCCATCAAATGAATGCGCTGATGGACCAATGCCAATGTAAGATTTACGCTGCCAATAGCTACTGTTATGTTTGCTTCTGTAACCAGGCTTTGCAAAATTCGAGATCTCATAATGCTCATATCCTGCATCCTGAAGCCAACTTGTTAATAATAAAAATTGAGCTGCCTGTTTTTCCGGATCAACATCTTCTTTCTTCTTTAATTTGATCATTTTCTGCAAGGCAGTATTGGGTTCTACAGTTAATGCATAACAGGAGACATGAGGCACATTAAGATCAATTATAGTTTGAACATTTTTTTTCCAATCATCATCAGATAAAGTTGGAGTGCCATAAATAAGATCAACAGAATAATTTTGAAAACCTGCGTCTTTAACTAACTGAATGCATCGTAACGCCTGTTCTGCATTGTGTGCCCTGTTCATCCAATCAAGATCTTCCTGTTTAAAAGATTGAACACCTATACTGAAACGGTTTATTCCAATTGATTTCCATTCGGCTAATTTTATTTCATTGATGTCATCCGGATTTGCCTCCAAAGTAATTTCTGCATCTTCTGCTACCTGAAAATGTTGATGAGCCGTATCCAACAATTTCTTTATTTCATTAACCGTTAATATACTTGGTGTACCTCCGCCAAAATAAATAGTGTCAGCCCCACCTAAATCCTCCCCTTTAGGGAGGACTTTTGTGAGCTTCATTTCATTAATCATTGCATCGATCATTTCATCCTTTTGCTTTAATGAAGTAGAAAAATGAAAATTGCAATAATAACAAGCCTGTTTGCAAAAAGGAATATGGAAATAGATACCAGACAAAGTTTTTAGATTTAACTACCGATAGCTGTCGGTGATTATAATTTAGATTTGAACATTAATGAAAGCCTTCCAAAGAAAATATTAGTTTTTTCATATTTTATTCATTTCATGCTGCTGCTTAATTAGTACAGATGCTTTTTCTCAAAATAATTATCGCCTGATAATACATTCGGCTGACAAAGATAGTTCCTTATCACAAAGTAGTAAGTTAAACAGAATACAATCCCTTAAACTGCAAACTTCATTTTTCAACAGGCAGCTGTGCACAAATTATATATCCAAGCTGCCTGAAATACTTGCTGCCAAAGGATATCCGGCTGTATCGGTAGACTCAGTATTTTATGATTCAACATCAACTCATATCAATTTATATTTAGGAGAGCAGTATAAATGGATTGAAATAAATACTGATAGCATAGATAAAAAGCTGCTAAATGAAACCGGCTGGAACGCCAGGCTATTTCATAATAATAAAATGGATTTCTCCCAATTACAGAACCAACAACAAAAAATTTTAGATTACTATGAAACAAGAGAATATCCTTTTGCTACGATAAAATTGGACAGTATTAAAATTAAAGAAGATAAAATAAAAGCACAACTAAAAATAGATAAAGGATCCTTATATCTTATCGACAGCATTCGTGTATATGGCAAAGTAAAAATTAAAAATCTTTTTTTGCAGCGATATCCTGGTATTGAAAAAGGAAGCCTTTACGATAAAATAAATTGCAAAATATCAGCAAAAGGCTTTTGGAACTTCCCTATTTTGATGAGGAAAGTATCTATGCATAACAATATGCAATATTCACTGCTGAATACAGGTACCTGACAGGAATTAATTCTTATCTGTTTGGATTTACTGATATAAGGATCACAAAAACTCATTTTCAAACAACTAATTTTACCAATAATTATTTTTCAGCAGGTTTAGGATTGAGTTTTGAAACTAAGTTTGGAATATTAAATGTGAGCTATGCAATTGGCAAAAGGAATGATATAAAATTTGACCTGCGTGAAGCTTCCAAAATACATTTTGGGTATATAAATTATTTTTGATTGAATGAAAGCTTATAGAATACAAACCTTTTTTATCGCTCTTGTCTTTATATTTTTTGTTAGAGACTGTCCGGCGCAGGTAAAAAATGACAGTTCAATAATAAAGCTTGATTCTTTACAACTATCTGATTCAATCAATCCCGATAACTATCAGGATAAAAATCACACAACCACTTTAGATTTTTTCTTAAAAAAAAATAAATATCTTAATGCTACAACAACACCCGTTTCTTTAGCAGCAAAACAAAAGACCAAAAATGGAAAAGAATTTTTATTTTATCTTTTAGGCATAGTCATTTTATTACTTGCCCTGTTTAAAATTTTTTATATCAGGTATTTCAACAATATTTTCAGAGTTTTCTTTAATACTTCACTCCGGCAAAATCAACTTACAGATCTTTTATTACAAGCTAAACTGCCATCGTTGATATTTAATATTTTTTTTGTGATCAGTGCAGGATTGTATGCATGGCTTCTGTTAGATCACTATCATCTGCTTAAAGAAAGCAATAATTATATCTTTATAGCATTATCAATTTTATTTGTGGGAATCATATATTTCGGAAAATTTCTATTACTAAAACTTATTGGATGGATTTCCGGTATGGGTGCCGCAACTGATCAATACATCTTTGTTATATTTTTAATTAACAAGATAATTGGCATTCTTCTTATCCCCTTTATTATTCTATTAGCTTTTGCACCATCTAATTGGCTAACTGCTATAATTATATTATCCTTCTGTGTTATAGGCATACTTTTTTTACTGCGCTATTTACGATCGTATGGATTGTTACAAAATCAGTTAAAAATTAATCGCTTCCACTTTTTACTTTATATAATTGGTATGGAACTTTTACCAATTCTACTAATTTATAAATTGGTAATCCGGGTGTTATTGTAACTTCTAAATCCCTTTCGTTAATATTTTTGTAAGGCTAAATAAATGATTTTCTACAAAAAATGCGTACATTTGCGAACCCGCATGAATTATACACAATGATTAAAAACACTGCTACACTGGAAGTTAAGGCTGTAAAACAAATACAAAATATACTTATTACACAGGCCAGACCCGAAAATGAAAAGTCTCCATATTTTGAGATGGCCCGGAGGTATAAAGTAAATCTTGAGTTCCAGCCATTTATCAGGGTTGAGGGAATTCCTGCAAAAGAATTTCGTAAACAAAAAATTGAGATCCCGGGTTATTCAGCTGTAATCTTTACCAGCCGTAATGCAATTGATCATTTTTTTAGAACCTGCGAGGAAATGAAGATCACAGTTTCGCAGCATACCAAATATTTTTGTATAACAGAAGCGGTTGCCTTGTACCTGCAAAAATTTATTTTATACAGAAAACGAAAAGTTTTTTATGGCGCCGATGGTACCAATAAAAGTTTGTTTGATGTTATCAGCAAGCATAAAGAGCAGGAAAGCTTTTTATACCCTTGCTCAGAATCTTTTGATAGCGAAATAACCAACTGGCTCAAAGCAAATGAGTGCGAATATGCCACACCGGTATTATACAGGATAATCAGCAATGATGTGAAAGATATCTTTGCAAAAAATAATTACGATATTATTTGTTTTTTTACTCCCGGAGGAGTAAAAAGTTTTATAGAAAATTTCCCAAAATTTAAGCAGAACGGAACAAGGATTGGCGCATTTGGTGATAATACTTTTAAGGCAGCATCTGCAGCCGGACTTACGCCTGATATAAAAGCACCTCAACCTAAAATGCCAAGTATGGTATCAGCACTGGAAAATTATCTTTTATCAGTAAAAAAGAAATAAAAAAAATTGCTTTCAGAAAAGCAGCTTTATCGCTGCTTTTTTTATTAGGTTTAGCTACTGCCATTTACAACGCTGATAAATAAATAAAAAAAAAATTGTATATTTATTTTCCGATATCAGGTAACGATTGTAATTATAACCGCCATGCCGATTAAACAAATAGATCACGGAACAAAGGAATACCAGCAAATGGTTGAACTTAGAAATGAAATTCTGCGCAAACCTTTAGGACTTGTTTTTGATCCGGAAGAATTAGCCAGGGAAAATGAAGACATCTTAATTGCCGCATTTGAAGAGGATATAATGCTTGGCTGTTGCCTGCTTACAAAAGTTGATAACCAGTGTGTGCGGCTAAGACAAATGGCTGTGCAAAATAATTTACAGGGTAAAGGGATTGGCTCAGCCATGATGAATTATGCGGAGAATGTAGCAAGAGATGCAGGTTACAATAAAGTAATAATGGATGCCCGAAAAACTGCTATAGGTTTTTATGAAAAACTTGGTTATAAAGTTACCGGTAACGAGTTTGAAGAAATAACCGTCCACCATTTAATTATGGAAAAAAAACTCCGGTAGAAAACATTAACCTTTCTTCATTATTTTATTTGCCAAAAATTTTCTTGCATCATGTACTGTATCACCTTCAAAGGCATCTTTAGGAATAAGAAAAAATGAACGGCTGTCGAAATACAGATGAAAAAAATGGGGGCTTTCAATAAGACTGCTGAAAGCCGTCCAGGGCCAGCTTTTACTGCCCCTGTCATTTTCTAAAAACAGATGCTGATCTTCAAAGCTTACTTTAAATCCATCTTTAAATGTTGCTGCCTTTCGATATATCGAATAGGGAAGTATAAACCAAAAAGCGATCATTAAAGTAAACCATAGAACAGAGCTTACTAAAAATGCTAACGGAGATATTTTCTTAAAAAAGAAAAGTCCGGCTGATAAAATGGCGAAAACATTTACCAGTATTATCATTGTTTTTATTTCTCTCCGGGTAATAAAATGATAGCGTAAAGCCTGTATAACTTTCGATTTATTATAAGTGAAAAAGGAAGAGGTCATAAGAGGCAAAGATAAAGGAAGCATTCAATCGTGAGACGTGAAAGGTGAGACGTGAGAATCTCACGTTTCACGTCTGACCTTTCACGATTACTGTTACTTTTTTATTTCCTCCTTACTAAGCTTAGGTTGTAATTCTTTTTTTATTGCTGCAGTTTTATCCAAAGCTTCTTTAGCTTTTGCAAAATAAGTCTTGGTTAGGTTATCATTAGTTTGTTGCGCCTTATTAACTTCCTGCTGTAGTGCATTTACCCTTTTAATTTGCAAATTGGATGGAGCAGCTTCCTGCATAGTAACAGCTGAATAAATTTCGCTTATCCGTTCACGCAAACGTTCTTCATCTGCAAAAATTGATTTTTGTTTTGTAGCCAATAGTTCACTACGTAAGCTTTCAAGCTTGTCATTATATTCCTGCAATAAAGCTTTTACTTTTTTATCATTTGTACTGTCTATTCCTCTCTTCAGCATTTTTTGTTTGCCGTTAATATCATCAACCACTTTGGCAAGATGCTCATGAAGCGCATATATATCCATAGCAGTTTTATATTGCAGCTTTCTATCTTCCAAAGTAAAATCTTTACGGGAAGCATCATGTACTAACTTGAGTAGTGATGTATATTCCTTATCTCCCACTTTCAATTTCATTGTATAATCTCCGGGTAAAACCATAGGAGCAAAAAAGCCACTGTTATCCATTTTTGTTCCGCCGGTTGCAACCTTGGGAGGTATCATACGCAAATTCCAATACACTTTATTAATACCTTTTCTTTTACTGCCCGGTATTGATTGTACAAGTTTATTGTTAGCATCATAAATTTCAACTGTTACTTCGCCTGAACTTACCCGGTCTTTTAAATAATATTGAACAGGAGGTATTGAGGGACGATTATTGGCTACCCATCCGCCAGTGCCCGGAAAGCCACCGCCACCAAACATACCGTTAGTTAAATTAACCGGCTTATTATTAAAAACATAAACATCTTTATCAATAATATCTTTTGTAAGATTTCTTATCGGTGAAATGTCATCAACTATCATTATTCCCCTGCCATGTGTTGCCAGTATCAGATCGTTTGTTTTTTGATCAATTTGAATATCACGTACAAGAGCATATTCCGGAATATTATTTTTCATGCGAAACCAGTTTGCTCCCCCATCCACTGTTCCAAACAATCCCATTTCAGTGCCGAGGAAAAGCAGGTCTTTATTTACAAGATCTTCTTTTATTTTATGGGCAAACCCTGTAAAATCTTTAGATGAAAAAATACTCCATGTTTTTCCCATGTCTGTTGATCTGGCTACATAGGTTTTATGATCTCCATACATATGATTATCAAAAGTTACATACACAGTATTTTTATCAAACCTTGAAGGTTCTACACTGCTTACCCATGTTTGCGCAGGGATACCGGCAGCAACATAATTTTTTGAAACATTGGTCCAGTTCTTTCCGCCATTTACAGTAAACTGCAAATTGCCATCATCAGTTCCGGCCCAAATAATATTTTCATCCAATGGCGATTCTGCAAGCGTAAAAATTGTACAATGATTTTCTGCTGAAGTATTATCAGCGCTTAAGCCTCCGCTGTTTTCCTGCTTTTGTTTTTTTGGATCATTGGTAGTAAGATCAGGTGAAATACGTGTCCAGTTTCTGCCCTGGTCAGTTGATCTGTATAAATATTGAGATGCTATGTATAAGTTCTTTTTATTTGCTGCACCTGTAACTATTGGGGAATTCCAGTTCCATCTCAATTTATCTTCACCTGTACTTTGTTGTGGCTTTATGTTTACCGATTTTGTAGTTTGTTTATCAATCCGTGCAACAGTTGCTCCCTGCGCTTCTGCATAAACTATATTGGGATCATTTGGATCAGGCTGTACCCAAAATCCATCACCACCATATAAAGATTTCCAGTTACTGTTGCTTATTCCTCCCGGTGCCGAAGATGGCGCTATCCAGCTTCCATTATCCTGCAAACCACCCATTACATTATAAGGTGTTTCATTATCGATCGCCACATGATAAAATTGACCTACCGGTAAATTTTGTATGAACATCCATGTAACTCCTTTATCTAAACTAAAGTATACACCGCCATCAGTTCCCAGGTATATTTGATTTGTATTGTTTGGATTTATCCAAAGTGCATGCATATCACTGTGAAGCCATCCTCCTTCATTAGTAGCATCTGCAAATGAATATCCACCATCTGTTGAATAAGAAAATACATATGCCGGACGATACACTCTTTTGGGATCTTTTGGATCTACCTGTATCACACTAAAATAAAAAGGACGGGCTTCAACATTTGAGGTAGCGCTTTGTTTCTTCCAGCTTTCTCCTCCATCAGAAGAAATATATAAACCGGTTGATTCAGACTCAACTATAGCAAGCATATTTTGAGGAGAACTTGGAGCAAGTGCAAAAGCTATCCGTCCAAATGGTTTTGTTGGAAGACCATTGGTTAACTCTTTCCATATTTTACCACCATCATTACTTTTATACAATCCGCTGCCTGTACCGCCTGAATTAAATGCATAAGGCAAGCGACGAAACTCCCATGTAGAAGCAAAAACTATGTTTGGGTTTTGAGGATCTACTGCTACATCTGCACAACCTGCTTTTTCATTTATGTATAAAATTTTATCCCATGTTTTACCGCCATCTGTTGATTTATATAAGCCACGGTGTTTACTATCGCTCCATAAAGGACCGGGAGCTGCAACATAAATATTATCTGAATTTTTTGGATCGATAACAATTTTTGCAATATGCTCTGTGCTGTCTAAACCAACCTTAGTCCAGTTGTCACCTGCATCTGTAGAACGATATAAGCCATTCCCAATGGAAACTGAATTTCTCATATTGCTTTCACCGGTGCCCGCAAAAATGATATTAGGATTGCTTTGATTGATAGCAACAGCGCCTATTGACTGGCAGTATTTATCAAAGATGGGTTTAAATGAAGCTCCTGCATTTGTTGATTTCCAAATTCCACCGCCGGCAGTACCAACGTAAATTGTTTTTCCATCACTGGCGCTGCCATCAATAGCAGTTATGCGGCCACTCATTGTACCCGGACCTAACTGGCGGGCTTCCATTGTACCAAATGTTGCTGAAGAAACCTGGGCAATACTGCTATTTACATATAAAAAAATACCGGCGAAGAATAATACTTTTTTCATCAATTAGTTTTGTAAGATTATAAAAAAATAACCCGACAAAAGCCGGGTTAATAAAACATATCTTATTTGGAAGGTTTAAAAATATTCTCATCAATAGGTTTATTAATTTCTACTTTGCTGATTACCATTTCAGCAAATGGCAAGCCGATTGACAAAGGAACCATTATGCCTTCAGGTAATTTTTGATAATTATTTAAGTTAGTTGTAACATCAACCTCATTACCATTAGCCTTTTGTTTAGATATTACCCTGATAATATAATACGTTTTTGGATCGATGAATATAGTTTGGGTTTTACCGCTCTTTAAAGTTTCTTTTAATTTAAAAGCATCAACACCGTCTACATCATCAGTACCAAGTAATTCCACAGTATGACCTTTTGTTTTATAATCTACCAGACTACCCTGAACATCTAATTCATCCTGAGCTTCTTTTAAGTCATCAGCAGTTATTGGCTCAACCTCTTTTTGTCCCTGGAAGGG
>JADGPX010000093.1 GCA_017882215.1 Chitinophagaceae bacterium
ACCAGCATTTCAGGCTTTGTGTTCTTGCCTTTAATGCGGCTCATGTTATAGCTGCGTATTTCTTTGGTATGCACATCGGCCATTTAGCAAAAATAGGTCTTGTAATAAAAGCATATTTAACAATCGGGCTACTGTCAATATGGAATGCGGCTCGTTAATTGTGGTACTATTTGTGCTAGTCAATTCTTCTGATTAAGATTTGCAAGCTTCTGCTAAAAACCCGATACATATATTCATTAATAAATACAAAATAAAATGAAAAAGATTTTTCTTTTACCAGCGCTCCTGTTTATTATGGCCGCCATACCTGCCTTTTCACAAACCTATAAAACGGCTGCAGATACGCCCGCCCTTAATAAAGAATATGCAAAGGTAAGCAGTAATATTGCCGACCTTACTGCTCAACTCAACAAGGCACAAAATGATTTGGAAGGATACACCAGGAAATCGGATAAAGCTACTTCTGATGCACAAAGCACGGCCATAGCAACTACTGATAAAGCATCTCAGGCTACTAACGGAACTGTAAGAGATGCAAGAAGAGCAAAGAAGGAAGCAAGAAGATCAGTAAAAGATGCAAAAGATTCAAGAAGAGCCGGTAATAATCTCGATGATCAAAATAAAAAGATAAGTAAGCTGAGTGTTGATTTGGCAAAAAATCAAAACAGGTTAAAGGAACTTGATGCTATGCGTGCTGCAATAAATAATCAACCGCAATAGTGCAAAATTGTTCTGCCTGGCAATTATTTTATCCCCGAAAATCCAAAATCAAAACTTGGATTTTCAGGGTTACAGTTTAAAAAAAATCCCGCCTGTTAGTTGTATCAGGCGGGAAGTAAATTGTAAGTGTTGCTTAATTATTTTAGGTGTTGCTTATGCGATGAAAACCATACTATCTTTCCGTTCTTTAAACCATTGTCATCTTCATAATTAGCCGAATCTACCTTGCCCGTTTTGTAAGTATCTATTTCTTTATACCAAACATTTATATAATCCATGCTGTCTTTTACTGCATGGTTTTTCACCCAAACATCCATTTTAATTACAACAGAGCTAAGGCTGTCTCTTTCCACAGTCCAGGTTTTCATCAGCGAATCTGAGAGTCCGTGGAATTTAAAACCGTCTGCGCCGTACACAGACACACTGTCGCCCATGGTAGTTCTCAATGCTTTTAAATCACCGGTTTCCCAGTATTTATAAGAGTTAAGCGTAAGCAACAAATCCGAATCGGATACATTGTTAGTGAAGTCTGTGGCATAGCCGGCTTCGTAAGGTAATTTAATGGTACTTGCTGTGGTTTTGGTTTCTTCTTTGTTGTTACAGGCCACAATTAAAACTGTTAATACAAGAATGCTTAAAATGTACTTTTTCATTTTGTTTGTTTTGGTTAAAAGATTTTGAAAGATAAAGCTTTATTTACATAAAGATATTTTTAAAAAATCTTTCGCGGATGTCGTATCTTACAAAAGTTGTTTGCTCTAAGTATATCTTATGAAGCATATTTCATTATACTTTTTTTTTATTTTGCTGTCATCGCTTACACGTGCACAGACAGTGGTTTCCATTAACATCAACAGCAGTATAAACCCGGTGACTGCACAGTTTATTCATGATGCAATTGAAAAAGCAAACAGCGAAAAAGCTACCTGTCTTCTTATTCATCTTAATACTCCCGGAGGCTTGCTGGTTTCAACAAGGGTTATAGTTACTGATATACTGCAATCGCCGGTGCCTGTAATTGTATATGTTTCACCGGGCGGCGCACATGCAGGCTCTGCAGGCGTATTCATTACCATGGCAGCTCATATTGCTGCAATGGCTCCCGGAACCAATATCGGCGCTGCTCACCCGGTTACTTTACAGGGGTCTGTTGATACGGTGATGAATGAAAAAGCCACCAACGACGCTGCTGCATTTATAAGAACGATAGCTGAATGGAGAAACCGTAATATGCAATGGCCCGAAGAAGCAGTGCGGAGCAGTGTAGCGATTACAGAGCATGAGGCATTACAAAAAAAGGTTATAGATCTCATAGCTTCTAACGATGAAGACCTGCTTAACCAGCTTGATGGTAAAACAATTCAGCTTACTTCAGGAGAGGTAACATTGCATACAAAAGGCGCTGCTATTGAAGTGTACGAGATGGGAACATTGGATAAATTGCTGAATGTGCTCAGCGATCCAAATATTGCTTACATCTTAATGTTGATGGGAATGTTTGGGATACTGTTTGAATTATATAATCCGGGGGCGATCCTTCCGGGCATCGTAGGTGTTATCAGCCTGATACTTGCATTTTATACAATGCATACTTTACCTATCAACTATGCAGGACTTGCTCTCATTATTTTCGCCATTGTTCTTTTTATATTAGAGATCAAGATCGTTACCCATGGGCTGTTAGCGATCGGTGGCGTAATCTCATTATTGCTTGGCTCAATGATGCTGATAAGAGCAAGCTCATCACTTGAATTTGTAAAACTTTCCCGCAGTGTGATCATCACTTCCACAGCGGTTACTTCTCTATTTTTTCTTTTTGTACTGGGACTTGGTTTAAAAGCCCAGCGGAGAAAACCGGTTACCGGCATGGAAGGAATGATAGGACTGACAGGTGAATCACTCGGCACGCTGAGCCCTTTGGGTAAAGTACGGGTGCATGGAGAACTCTGGAATGCAGAATCTATATCCGAAAATATTGATCAGGGGAAAAAGATTCGTGTTACTGGAATAAAAAATTTAAAATTGTATGTGGAAGAGGTTTAAAAGGTTTAAAGGTTTAATGGTTTAAGAGGTTTAAGAGGTTTAAGAGGTTTAATGGGTTTAATGTAAAAAATAAAAAATAATTTTAAAAATTTAAAAATTAAAACATGGAACAATTTCCTGCTATTACCGCGGTCATTATTTTTTTTGTGATCATTATTTTATCGAGCGCTATTAAGATCCTCAGGGAATATGAGAGGGCTGTAATCTTCCGGCTGGGGCGGCTGATTGGAGGAACCGGTGTCAAAGGACCCGGACTAATACTCCTGATACCGGTGATAGATAAAATGGTGAGAGTTAGCCTGCGTACAGTGGTGATGGATATACCAACCCAGGATGTTATCACAAGGGATAACGTTTCAATAAAAGTAAATGCGGTAGTATATTTCAGGGTGATAGAGCCGCAGAAAGCTATTGTTGGCGTAGAAAATTTTCTGATGGCCACTTCGCAACTTTCTCAAACTACCCTTAGAAGTGTGCTCGGACAATCTGAGCTTGATGAAATTCTTTCGCAGCGGGAAAAGATCAATCATAAACTGCAACAAATGATTGATACCAGTACCGAGCCCTGGGGTATAAAGGTTTCTGATGTGGAAGTAAAGCAGATAGACCTGCCGCAGGAAATGCAGCGTGCTATGGCAAAACAGGCAGAAGCAGAAAGGGAACGCAGGAGTAAGATTATCTCCGCCGAAGGTGAATTCCAGGCTTCTCAGCGTTTAGCCGATGCTGCAAAAGTATTAGCTGAACAACCAAGTGCAATAACACTGCGTTACCTGCAAACACTCCGTGAGATTGCCACTGAAAAAAATTCAACTATTCTATTCCCTATACCTATTGATCTGCTAAAACCATTTTTAGTCAATGAAGAAAAGAAATCTTCTTAAAAACAATTGCGCCTCGTTAGATATGACGAAAATTTTTTAATGATACCGTCCCCTACGTTTTGAGTCTTCTAAAAACACCTGCACAAATAATTTTTGTTCAGTTCTTATAAGATGAAGTGAAGGAACGGGGTTATTCTTTAAATACCTGTAAACATAATACACCTGGTGCTCAAGCCCGAGGCTGATGCGTTATACTACTTTACCGGGAGTGCCCAATGTATTTATTGAAGGAAGTTACCAGGGACGTAAAGTTGCACCGGGAAAATATTCAGTAAGATTAAAAACTGATAAAGAAGAAAAATCAACAACAATTAATGTTCTTCCTGATCCAGGAATTAATGCAACTGCAACAGAATATTTACAACAGCAGCAAACACTTGCGGAGATTGATAATAAAATAAAAGAAATTCATGATGCGGTAAACCAGATGCGGATTGTTCGTTCGCAAATAAATGAATTAATAGAATTGCTGACTGATACGGTAACGTACAAACCTGTAATTGAAAGTGGTAAAAAGCTGGTTAAAAAAATAACTGCATGGGAAGAAAAGCTGGTGCAGCCTAAGGCTCAAAGCAATGATGACATCATAAATTTTGTGAACATGCTAAGTGCTGATTATATTTTTCTTAAAGGAGAAATGGATGTAAATATTCCTGCGGTAACAGGCGGGCAGCAGCAACGGCTTGCTGAATTAAATGCACAATGGCAGCCCATAAAAAATGAATACAGTGATATACAAAAACAGGTAGCAGATTTTAATGCACTTTGCAGAAATTTAAACATTGAAAAAATTACAATACCGGAACTGGCTAAATAATATCCAACTTAAAACATTGTACAATGAAAAGAAGAAACTTTATTAGAAATACATCATTAGCAGGATTAGCTATTACATCTATTGGTGTTGCCTCATGCAACAATCCTGTAAGTAAAAAAGAAACAGATGAAAAGCAACCTGAGACTGTTGCTGGTGCTTTTATTTTAAATGAAATAACGATTGATGAGCTGCAGCAAAAAATGCAGAACGGAGAATACACATCAAGATCTATCACACAATTGTATTTAAACCGCATTGATGCAATTGATAAAAAAGGTCCGGCTATAAATGCAATAATTGAATTAAATCCTGATGCACTTACCATTGCTGATAAAATGGACAACGAAAGAAAAGCTGGGAAAGTACGTAGTCCATTGCATGGTATTCCTGTTTTAATTAAAGATAATATTGATACAGGCGATAGCATGATGACCACTGCAGGTTCCCTTGCATTGGAAGGTCATAAAGCAACGAATGATGCATTTATAATAAAACAGTTAAGAGAATCAGGGGCGGTATTAATTGGAAAAACCAATCTTAGTGAGTGGGCGAATTTCCGATCCACAAGATCATGTAGCGGATGGAGCAGCAGAGGCGGTCAAACAAAAAATCCGAATGTTCTTGATCGTAATCCATGTGGTTCCAGTTCAGGATCGGCAGCGGCTGTTGCTGCTAATCTTTGCACTGTTGCTATCGGTACAGAAACTGATGGTTCTGTTATTGCGCCTTCTTCATTTTGCGGCATTGTAGGTATTAAGCCAACGGTTGGCTTATTAAGCCGCAGCGGTATCATTCCCATTTCCAAAACGCAGGATACCGCAGGTCCAATGGCAAGAACAGTAAAAGATGCTGCTATATTATTAGGTGCACTAACAGGTATGGATAATGCAGATGCTGTTACAAATGAAAGTGCTGGAAAATCGCAAAAAGATTATACACTTTTTCTTGATGCCAATGGTTTAAAAGGAAAAAGAATTGGCATTGAAAAATCTTTTTTAAAAGGGCATGAAGGTGTTGTAGGATTATATAAACAGGCAATAGAAATTCTAAAAGCCCAGGGAGCAGCTATTATTGAAATTGAACTTTTAAAAGTGACGGCTAAACTGGGCAATGATGAACTTACGGTTTTAAAATATGAATTTAAAGATGGTCTTAACCGTTATCTCTCCACAGCGAATGCAAAAGTAAAATCATTGGCAGACGTTATTGCATTCAATAAACAAAATGAAGCAAAAGCAATGCCCTGGTTTAAACAGGAAATTTTAGAAAGCTGCCAGGAAAAAGGCGGCTTGGATAGTAAGGAATATACCAATGCTATAAATAAAACGCTTGGTTCACGAAAATTAATTGATGATATGTTAAAACAAAACCAACTTGATGCAATATGCGGCACCAGCATTGGTTTTCCGCCCTGCATTGATCTTGTAAACGGTGATTATGATACAGGATTTTATTTTTGTCCGCCGGCTGCAATGGCAGGATATCCTCACATTACTGTACCTATGGGCACTATTCACGATTTGCCTGTGGGCCTTTCTTTTTTTGGCACTGCTTATGATGAAGCAGGTATTTTAAAAGTGGCTTATGCTTATGAACAGGCAAGTAAAAAAAGAACAGTGCCGAAATTTAAAAAATCATTGACAGGATAAATGCTTTGTATTACTATAAAATAAAAGGCATCGCATATGCGATACCTTTAAAAAATTATTGCGATGATCAGGCTTTCTTTTTAGGAAACTTTCTTGTGTTTTCTTCCAGCTCTACTATTTTTCCTTTCTCAATTTTAAGATCATCAATTACAGAAACTGAATCTTTTTTCCCCATTCATATCTTCCCACTTCTGCTTATACCATATAGTTATATATTCTTCATTGGTAACTTTATTTTTTACTGATTCCCAATCATACATATCAATGGTGAGGCTTTTATCCAATGCTCTGCTTTTTTTAAACATTGCTTTAAGACTATCATTGGAAAGTTTGGCATCTAATTCATCAAAACGCACTGTTACACTATCGCCGAAGTAAGTAACTGCTTCATCAATATTTCGCAATTAGTATTATATTTCTTAATGTTAGTAAATCATTAAAATTCAGTTTGATAAAAGAATTTTTTTTAAACACCATTCTGGCACAGTTTTCTCATTACATACAGTAATTAAAACTACAGATATGAAAAAGATACTACAATGTTTTATGGTTGCTTTAATTTTCGCAGCGTGCAACTCTAAAACAGACTTAGATACCAATAAAGATGTGATATTAACTGATACTTCCGGCATGTACAAAAGCAATATTATGACTGATACCGGAAGTGTGATAGAGACCAGTACATTAACTAATGGAAATCAAAATACAGCCGTTGCTAACAAGCGGACTACAAACACCAATAGGTCAACCACAACAGTAACAAGAAGACGGGGCTGGAGCCATGCTGCAAAAGATGCAACAATTGGCGGAGTTGGCGGAGCTGTAACCGGCGCAATAATCAGTAAAGATAAAAGTAAAGGCGCAATAATAGGCGGTGTACTTGGTGCTGCAGGCGGTTATATCATAGGCAGATCAAAGGATAAAAAAGAAGGCAGATATTAATAAAGAAAAATCAATATAGAAATGTAAAAGGTACATGCAATCAGCATGGATCTTTTTTATGATCGTATCATTTATGTATCTCATAGTTTTAGAACTTACATTTGCTATTCTAAATAAAAAAAAATGACAGCAACAAAAGCTTATGCGGCACAAAGCGCTACCACTCCGTTAGCACCGTGGAACCTGCAACGAAGAGAACCCAAGCCACATGATGTGGAAATAGAGATTTTATACTGTGGCGTTTGTCATAGTGATCTTCACACAGTGCGCAATGAGTGGGGCGGCACACAATATCCATGTGTTCCTGGTCATGAGATCGTTGGCCGTGTAACAAGAGTTGGTGATAATGTAAAAAAATTTAAAGCCGGAGATCTTGCAGGCATCGGATGTTTGGTGGATAGTTGCCGTGAATGTGATAATTGTAAAGAAGGTCTTGAACAATATTGCGAGAACGGGATGGTAGGCACTTACAACGGAAAAGAAAAAGATGGAAGTGGTTATACATTTGGAGGATACAGCAAACAAATTCTTGCGCACGAAGATTTTGTTTTAAGAATTTCTGATAAGCTTCCTTTGGAAGGTGTTGCGCCATTGCTTTGTGCAGGTATCACAACCTATTCTCCGCTCAGGCATTGGGTGGTTGGCAAGGGTGATAAAGTAGGTATTCTCGGTCTTGGCGGGTTAGGACACATGGGTGTTAAGCTGGCGGTGTCTTTTGGTGCTGAGGTAACTATGCTTAGTCACTCTGCTTCAAAAGAAGCAGACGCAAAAAGATTAGGCGCTCATAAATTTGTTTTAACATCAGATGAGCAGCAGGTTAAAGCACTCAATAATTATTTTGATTTTATTCTTGATGCTGTTTCTGCTACGCATGATTATAACATGTACCTGAATATGCTAAATACAAATGGTAAAATGGTTTGTGTTGGCGCACCTCCTGATCCTATTCAAACACCTGCATTCAATCTTATTTTTCAAAGAAGAAGCATAGCGGGTTCGTTAATAGGTGGCATACCGGAAACACAGGAGATGCTTGATTATTGTGCAGCGCATAATATTGTATCAGATGTGGAAGTGATCAACATTAAAGATATTAACGAAGCTTATGAGCGCATGTTAAAAGGCGATGTTCGTTACCGCTTTGTAATTGATATGGCAACATTGTAATCGTGAAACGTGAGACGACAAACGTGAAATAAAAATCTTTCTTTCACGTCTCACTTTTCACGGCTCACGTTATTAATATTTTTTTGCTCTTTCATATTGCTCAGGCCAGGGCACATCTACATTCAATTCTCTTGCTGCATGTAATGGAAAATAAGGGTCACGCAAAAACTGTCTTGCTATAACAATAAGGTCTGCCTGTTGATTGATAAGAATCTGTTCTGCTTCATGTGCAGTGGTTATGATACCTACGGCGCCGGTTAATATTCCTGTTTCCTTTTTTATTTTTTCTGCGAAGGGAACCTGGTATAATGGTCCAACAGGAATTTTTTGTGCAGCGGAATTTCCACCGGAAGAGCAATCAATAACATCCACACCTTTATCTTTTAATATAGCGGCCAAGGCTACGGAATCGTTATCTGTCCATCCTCCTTTAACCCAATCAGTTGCTGATATGCGGACAAATAAAGGATATTCTTCTGTCCATACTTTCCTGGTTGCCTCTACAATTTCGAGCAGCAATCTTATGCGATTCTCAAAAGATCCTCCATACTCATCTGTTCTTACATTACTTAATGGAGACATAAATTCATTTAGCAGGTAGCCATGTGCAGCATGTATCTCAATTATTTTAAAGCCTGCCTCCATAGCTCTTTTTGCTGCATCGCTAAAATCATTTATCACTTTTTGAATATCATCTTTAGTCATTCCTTTTGGCAATGGCTCACTTTCTTTATAAGGCACTGCACTGGGTGCAAGCGTTTGCCACGCACCTTCTTCAGAAGTAAGTACAGTACTGCCTTTCCATGGCACATGATGGCTTGCTTTACGTCCGGCATGCGCCAGTTGTATTGCAGAAACTGCTCCATGTGCTTTAATAAATGTGGTAATTCGATTAAGAAAACCAATGTGCTCATCTTTCCATATACCAAGGTCAGATGGTGTTATTCTTCCTTCCGGTGAAACTGCTGTTGCTTCTGTAAAAACAAGCCCTGCTCCGCCTGCTGCCCTGCTTCCTAAGTGTACAAGATGCCAATCATTGGCAAAGCCATCTTCACTGGAATACTGGCACATGTGAGAAACAACGATCCTGTTCTTTAGTTCAATACTCCTGATCTTTATTGGTTCAAAAAGTAAAGCCATATTTTTTTTAATTGAGAACACAAACTTCTATCCAATTATTCAATTTATTATCTCATAATTTTACTTAATGGAAAAAAGACAATTGGGAAATTCAGGAATAGAAGTGGCGCCACTTGCATTCGGCGGAAATGTTTTTGGCTGGACGATTGATGAACCAACCTCTTTTAAATTATTGGATGCATTTGTTGATGCAGGATTTAATTTGATTGACACTGCAGATAGTTATTCAAGATGGAAGGAAGGAAACCATGGCGGTGAATCTGAAACAATCATTGGTAATTGGATGAAGCAACGTGGTAATCGTGATAAAGTAATTATTGCCACTAAGGTTGGCAGTGATATGGGTGAAGGGAAAAGCCTTAAAAAGAATTACATCTTTAAAGCAGTTGAAGATTCTTTAAAACGTTTGCAAACTGATCATATTGATCTGTATCAATCACATTTTGATGATCTTTCAACACCTGTTGAAGAAACAATGGATGCGTATGCTGAATTAGTGAAGCAGGGAAAAGTGAAAGCAATCGGCGCTTCTAATTTATCTATTGAAAGATTAAAACGATCTGTTGAATACAGCGAGAGTAATGGATTGCCTCGTTACGAAACACTTCAACCGTTATATAATTTATATGACCGTGAAACTTTTGAAAAAGAATTTCAGCAGTATTGTTTACAAAAAAATATTGCTGTGATAAATTATTATTCACTGGCGAGTGGTTTTCTTACGGGTAAATACCGTTCAGAAAATGATCTCTCAAAAAGTGCAAGAGGTGGTGGAGTTAAAAAGTATCTAAATGACCGTGGCTTTAAAATTTTACAGGCGCTT
>JADGPX010000323.1 GCA_017882215.1 Chitinophagaceae bacterium
CTTTTGATTTTTATACTTTTATTAACCGGATTGGCAGCTAAAGCCCAATTAGTTGACAGGCCGATTATTATCGAATCTAAAGTACATACCGGTATAATTCTTCCTTTTTACAAAGCTATGAACTATCTCCGACAGAATGATATTTATGCTTTCGACCTTTCTGTAAGTTTACCATCATATGGAAAGGATTTCTGGGAAAAACTGTATCGTTACCCCAGGCAAGGTGTCGGTTATTCATTCTGGAATCTCGGCAATAACGAGATACTCGGCAAAGCTTATGCTTTATACGGATATATAAATATACCATTTTTTAAGCGGACGGAAAAGTTTTCATTAAATTATCAGATTTCATTAGGAGGAGCTTACCTTTCAAAAAAATTTGATGTTTACGAAAATCACCTTGACAGGGCTATAGGCTCGCATGCAAATATATATGTCCGGCTGGGAATTGATGGCAAAATAAGATTATTCCCTCGTTGTGAGCTTGTACTTGAAGCTGGAACAACGCATTTTTCAAATGGTAAAACAAGGTCGCCCAACTACGGAATTAATGCCTGCTCCTTTTCACTCGGGCTCAATTATCTTTTCAATAATAACGGTACCAAAATGCAGGAACCTGAAATTCCGTTACCAGGGAAACGATATGTACAATCAGTTATATATTCGGCAGGGTCAAAGGTTTATGATAACCTGTTGGGTAAAAGATATTTTACTTCATCGGTTTCTTATAATGTGGAGCGCCTGATAGACCTCAAAAGGAAAATCGGGCTGGGAGCCGATTTTTTTTATGATGGTTCCATAAAAGAAGCCCTTGCCAGAGCAGACGGTTCACCGGAGAAAGATTTTACCAAACTTATAAGGGTTGGTCTGCATACATCTTATGCAATCAGATATAAACAATTGATTATGGGAATTCAGATTGGATATTATCTCTATTCAAAATATACCGTTCTAACCCCGGTTTATAACAGAATATCGATACAATATCTGTTGACAAAGAACATGATAGGGAGTATAGCCATAAAATCGCATATGGGTAAAGCCGATTGCCTTGAATACGGGATAGGGTATAACTGGTGATAAAAAACATAAAAAGAACCGGATGAAAAGTTATTTAATATATCTTGTTTTAGCCTCAGGTTTTATTATTTCATGCCAAAAAATATTCTTTAATGAGGATGAAAGCAGACGGGAACTTATTTTTAAAGATTTTCATGCTGTGAAAATCTCAGGAATTTACAATATCGTTCTTATACAGGATTCAGCAAACCGGCTTGTTATAACAGGAAAAAACGATATTAATTCTATTGATGCTGTTATAATAAATGATACGCTAATCATCGATGATCATAAGAAAATGTCTCTCAATCCGGCGAAAAATACTCTTGCCCTTCACTTCAGCAATCTTGGATATATGGTAACTAACGACCCGGTGAACGTTTCAAATACAGATACTATAAAAGCTGACAAGTTTATTTATGATGCCATTGGAGAAATTGCAGAGGTCAGGCTGGTAGTTGAGTGCAATTATTTAGTTGTTGTTAATTCTGCAAATACATTGGGTTACTTTTATTTAAGTGGGAAAGCTAATGATTATTCGTTTTTTAATCGTTATGGGTGCAGCATTTTTGCCGACAACCTTTCCGGTAAGAATGCCGAAATTACTAATGAATCTGTCGGCGATGTATATATTAATGCTTCCGAAAACATCACAGCGTATATCTGGGGACCAGGAAATATCTATTATCATGGGACTCCGGTTATTCAAATTGCAGAGAAAAGAGGTACTGGCAGGATTATCCGGTTAGATTAAAAATTATATCGATTTACCTTTCAAAATTCACGGACTAACGAGACACATATCCGGAACTATAAACGGTAACGCTATTTCAATGCTGATGCTCACTTATCAAACTTTCGGTACCATGCAAGGCTTACGGCTTGTTACTGAAGTAAAGACTCTTACAATAATTTTTTCAGTATATGTATGAGAAACAGAAGCATCACTCCAGAAAAAGGTTCAGTTTTCTTTTATATACAAAACCAAAAATCATGAAAAAGATAACAGCAGGATTAATTATTTTGATTCTAACACTATTTGCTAGTTGTGGCAGAGACTTAGAACAAGCCAAACGATATTCTGATATAAAATCAGAAACTGATAGTCTAATTTCTCAAGCCAATTTAATTATTAATGAACAAAAGGCTATAAATGATAGCTTAGTTAAAATAAGGGATGACATTTATAAGATTAAAACACAAAAATATAAGTTACCTGAGTTAGATAAAAAAATCACAAAAGCTGTAGGAATTGAATCCAATATTGAGAATGTTAGAAAACATCTTGAAGCAATTAAAAAATTTGCAGAAAATGGTGAAAAGGCAACTAAAAGGCTCATATTTTACAAAAGAAAATATATAACATACGCAACTGAAATTCAAGTGCATGACGAGAATATTATGATTCAAGAAATTACAAATGGATTATCAGCAAGAAAATATATTTCTAAGTATTTGCCTAAAGAGAAAAAATAAAACACGCAACCTAACTCGGTCGATTTAATTAATTGCCTTCTGCAGCCCGGACAACTTGGTAAAAAACTCCAAAAGTCTATGCGAGTAAAATTAATCCAACTTATTAAACTTTCTGTACCGTG
>JADGPX010000324.1 GCA_017882215.1 Chitinophagaceae bacterium
ACTACTCCCTGCATTTCTAAAGTAAGTAATGCAGAAGCAACAGCGCTGCTGCTTAACCCGCTCTTAATATATAATTCATCAATATGAATTTGTTCCTGCTGTTGAAGAATATTCACAATAATTTTTTCATCATCGGTAAGCTCAATAAATAATTCACGCTGCTTTTTTGCAGATGGTTTTTTCTGTTCTTTCCAGCTCATGTTCTCCAACAAATCATCAGCTGAAGTGATTAGGCATGCTTTGTTGTTTTTGATAAGATAATTGCAGCCTTCACTTTTTGTATCATTTGTTCTGCCTGGTATTGCGAATACATCTTTATTATAACCGTTACCTAATTCTGCGGTTATTAATGAGCCACCTTTAATACCTGTTTCTATTATAATAATTGCATCACTAATGCCGGCAACAATTCTGTTTCTCTTTGGAAAATTTTGTTTATCCGGATTTGTTTTACTTCTGAAATCAGTGAGCAAACCACCTTGCTCAATCATTTGCTTTGCCAGTGATTTATTTTGTGTAGGATAAATTCTATCGAGCCCATGCCCCAGCACTGCAACAGTTTTCAGATTATTTTTTAATGCAGATTTATGAGCAATGCTATCAATACCAAACGCCAGCCCGCTAACAATTAAAATATTTTGTTCTGCAAGATCTTCTACCAGTTTTTCACAAACTGATTTACCATATTCATTATTATTTCTTGTGCCAACTATCGCTACGATCTTTGATGAATTGAGATCAGCATTGCCTTTGTAATACAGGATTACAGGGCTATCATAGCAATTGAGTAATCGCTGAGGATAATTTTTATCAGTGATAAAAAGTGCGGTGATCTTATATTTTTGTATGAAAGCAATCTCTTCTTCTGCAAGATTGAAATTCTCAAATTCTTTTATTGATCTTGCTCTTACAGAACCAATGCCTTCAATTTCTTCCAGCTCTTTTTTCTTTGCTTTAAAAATGGCCCCTGCATTGCCGAAATGATTGATCAATGCTTTGGCATGGATATCACCAATGTTGGGAATAAGTGTTAGAGAGATTTGGTATATAAAATCGTTAGACAAGAGAATGAATGAGCAGCAATAATATTAAATTCCTTTTAATTACTTATTACGCTTAGCTCTGTTCTTCTGTTCAATGCCCGTCCTGCTTCGGTTTTATTATCTGCAATTGGTTTTATTTCTCCAAACCCTTTAAATGTAAGCCGATCATTTTTTATTCCTTTACCAAGCAAATAATTTACTACAGCAACTGCTCTTCCGATTGATAGTTTTAAATTGTCTTCAGGCTTACCAACATTATCGGTATGCCCTCCAATCTGAATTTTTAATTTAGGATTTTCATTCATCAGCATAATCACATTATCAAGTTCTGTTATTGATTCAGGCTTTAACTGAGTTTGTTTTGTATCAAAGAAAACATTCTTTAAAATAATACTTGCATTTGCTTCAATAGGTTGTAAAGGAATATCAATTTGATAAGTAGAGTCCGGAGCATTTTTACTCAGGTCGAAATTTTCTGAATAAAATAAATATCCTTTGCGGTTAACATTAAAAGCATAGTCTTTGCCCACAGGAAGTGTAACTAAATAATTTCCATCTTCATCAGTCTGTAATTTACTTATCTGCTGTTTGTTTACAACATCAGTAAGCTCCACTGAAGACGGTAATCCATTCTTTGTTTTCTTATCAAAAACTTTTCCTTTAACCCATAAAGTTTTTGCCGGACGAACATCTTCTCTCAATTCAAAAGTATAAATATCCAATGCGCCTTTTGTATCGCTGCGGTCACTTGCATAGTATGCAGTTTTGCCATCAGCAGAAACAATTAATGAGCCTTCCTCATCAATTGTATTTATCGGATAGCCTAAATTTTCTGGTTTGCTCCATGTGCCATCGGGTTGCTTGCGGGATACAAACAGATCTGATTTTTCACTATATCCCTGGTGACCGTTGGAATTAAAATATAATGTTTGATTATCGGCATGAATAAAAGGACAGCCTTCATCTCCTGATGTGTTTATATCTGCACCAAGATTTTGTGCAGCTCCCCATTTACCATTTGCATTGCGGTGACAAACCCAGATATCAGTACCGCCAAAACCACCGGGCACATTGCTGCTGAAATAAAGATCTCTTTTATCAGGAGAAAGAGAGGGCGCTGTTTCCTGAAACTCTGAGTTCACATTTGGTCCTAAATTTTCAGGTGTACTCCATCCCTGTTTTGTAAGATGAGAAATGTAAATATCGCAATTGCCAAGTCCGTTTGGGAAAAGGCATCCTGCAAAAACTATCCATTGTCCATCCTGCGAAATATTTTCGGCGCCGCCATTGTTTTCCCCGGTACTTATATTTCCTTCTAATTTTTTTGCCTGTGTCCATTTTCCATTTGCAAGATCACTTTCAAAAAATTCTTCCTTGCCTTTGCCACCACTGGAATTCACTCTTCTTGTAAAAACAATTTTTTTTCCATCAATTGTAAGAGAAGGATAATATTCCAGGTCTTTTGAATTAATATTTTCTCCTAAATTTTGTGGTTTAAAAACATAATTTTTTGTCCCGATACTTCGGGATTTTTTGTCATAGTCAATGGCAAACTCATAACATTTTTTTCTAAACCCGCCCGCCTTAATACTTCTGTCATTTA
>JADGPX010000325.1 GCA_017882215.1 Chitinophagaceae bacterium
GCTGTAGCATGACCTAAACCAAGTGATCTTTTTAAATCAGTTGCTGACATTTATAGTAAACAAAGATGCAGAGAAATAAGATTAGAAAGAGTGAATAAAAAAAGGCACAAACAATTTTGCTTATGCCTCTCATAAATTTTACTTTATTTATTTTTTGTAATAAGTAATTTCTCTTTTTACAATTTTTGTGGGCTTACCTTTTTCATCCATCTCAGTACGCTGTGTCCAGTTGCCTTTGTCGTCAAAAGAATCATATTTGTATTTGGTTATTTTGGTAGTGGTGGAATCTTTTTTTGTTTTAGCATCTTTCATTGTACTTGTTCGTGTAGACTCAATCTGATTGCCTTTGTCATCTACCTTTGCTGATGTTTTGGAAATTTCTTTTCCGCTACTGTCTTTAGTGGTTTGCTCAACAAAAATTTGTTTATCGTATTTAGTTTCTTCTGATTGTTTTAAGGTGCTATCAGGCTTGTACTGCTTCATAGAAGTAAGCTGGTTGTATTCATTTTGTGTAATGTCTTTATAAAATGAACTTAATTTGCCTGATGAATCATATTCAATTGCTGTAGCATATTTTTTGCCCTCTTTATCCAATTGAATTGTAATGCGTCCTGACTGTTTACTATTTGCAGAATTTGTAATTTCTTTAAAAAGGCTATTATCATAACGGCTGATTGATTGCTCAAACTTTATATTGCCTTTACCGTCTTTTGAAACATATTTATTAAAATTACCTGCACTGTCATAATTCCCGAGTGAAATACAGCACGAATCCATGACGCCAATTTTACCGGTACTATCGGTTTGGTATGGTGTTTCCATAGTTTGCTGAACAGCACCTTTTAGATTATCAAGGAAAAGATCGTTGGTGGCTGAAGGACCCTCTTTTTTTTCATTGCATGATATTGCAAAAAGAGCGGCGAAAATTACAATTGAGATTTTTTTCATGTTAAAGTAGTTTTGGTTAAAATAAAATTTTGAAATGCAGTTTTGGGGAACGGATAGAACTGAAAAATAAGAAATTTTATTTAAATAATATTTTTATCCGAAATTATCTTCGACTATTTGTAAGTGCTCTTATCATTTGTCCAAAGTGTTGGCGATTAGATAAAGCATTCAGTGTTTGAGCGATTCTTTTTGTTTTGGTAGCATCTGTTTTAGCACTATCTATCCAGTTAGTGAAATATTTACGATGTCCCGGTGTTAATTTATTAAAAAAAGAAAGACTGTCGGGCTCATCAGCTAAGCACTCCATTAATTCTGCATTAAGCTTTACAGGATTATTATCAACTTCTATTTTAGCTTTAAGAGATGCTCCTTTGCGCTTACCAATTTTTTTCCTGATGGATGCATTTAGTGCCAGGATAAAATTTCCCTCACCCATGGGAATTAACGCCAGCCCTTCAAAAACGTAATTATCTAAACTGCCTTTAACCCGAAATGATTTTTTATTATCAGGCTTTAATTTCTCTGCTATTGCAGCAGAAATTTCAATGTATGTCCATCCTGTTTTCTCGCCTTTATCACCAAATTTTTTTATCAGCGCATTAAAGTTAACCATGTACTTTTCTAAGAGAGAATTTACCTGATCAGGTTTTTTGTTTATCAACGTCGAACAATTTTTTTCTTTTTGGTAAACCATAAATCAGATAAAAGATTAAACCGATAACAGGTGCAATGAAGATAATTGCAGCCCAAAATATTTTTACCGGCAGAACAGTGTCTTTTCTTTTAAATAATGTAACCAATACAATTATAATTGTAATAAGCCATATGCCAGCAAGAATAAGATATCCGCTTAAAAGTGCCGAAAAAAAATCCAATAACATAAAACAGACTTTAATTAATCAATTTGCAGCTATTTTTATGCCATGAATAAAACAAAACTTTCAGTAAATATCAATAAGATCGCTACGCTCCGTAACTCACGTGGCGGCAACAATCCCGATCTTATTAAAACAGCGAAAGATATTGAGCGCTTTGGCGCAGATGGAATAACAGTGCATCCCCGCCCTGATGAAAGACACATACGATATGCAGATGTGTATGATCTTAAAAAAATAATTACAACAGAATTTAATATTGAGGGAAACCCCAAAGAACAAAAATTTATTGATCTTGTTTTAGCAAATAAACCAACGCAGGTCACGCTTGTGCCCGACGCAGAAGGTCAACTAACTTCTGATCACGGTTGGGATACCATTGTCAATAAAAATTATTTGATCGATATAATTTCAGTTTTTAAAAATGCCGGAATAAGAGTTTCTATTTTTGTTGATGCAGATATTAAAATGGTAGAAGGTTCAAAGGAAACAGGAACTGACAGGATTGAATTGTATACTGAAGGTTATGCAAGTCAGTCAATGGTCAATGGTCAATGGTCAATAGCCAAAAGCAAAAATGCAATAGAACCTTATATCGCTGCTGCGAAAAAAGCAAATGAATTAAGTATAGGTATTAATGCCGGTCATGATCTTGACCTGCAAAATTTAAAATATTTTTCTCAAAACATTCCCGGGCTTCTTGAAGTTTCTATCGGTCATGCATTGATATGCGATTCGATCTACCTGGGATTAGAGAATGCAGTGCAGCTCTACAAAAGGCAGTTGATGAAATAAAAGAATACGCATGATGT
>JADGPX010000094.1 GCA_017882215.1 Chitinophagaceae bacterium
AATCAGACTGTAACGGTATCACGCAAAAAAGTTCTCAGTTTCGCCATTCAGCACAGGTTCGGCACAATTAATAACGGGCTGAAAGACCTTTACGGAATTTTTGGTCCCGCTAATATCAGGTTAGGATTTAATTATACGCCGATAAATAATCTGGATATTGGTTTTGGTGTAACCAAAGAAAGATTCATTGTGGATTTTAACGCCAAATATGCCCTTGTAAAGCAATTGGATTCAGGTGGCTGGCCTGTGAGCATCTCTTATTTTGGAAATATTGCTATTGATACCCGTGAAAATACCGGGCTTTTTGTTAAAGGCGGAGATCGGATCTCTTATTTCAATCAGTTAATGATTGCAAGAAAAATATCTGAAAAATTATCGGTTCAGGTATCTCCCAGCCTGTCTCATTTCAATAATGTAGAAGCTTATCGTGATAAAGACGGGAATATACTTCCAAAAATGAACAATGACCACTTTGCTGTATCGTTTTTGGGAAGGTATAAGTTAACTGAAAAGTTTCACCTCATTGCCAATTACGATCAGCCCTTAACGCAGCACACAACCAATAACCCCCAACCCAACATCTGCTTTGGTATAGAAATGACTACAATTGGTCACTCATTTCAGGTTTTTGCAGGAAACGGTGGTAGTATTGTACCGCAATACGTTAATCTTTATAACCAAAACGACTATCGAAAAGGACAGTTTCTAATAGGATTTAACATTACAAGGAAATGGAATTTTAATTAATTTAATCAGTTTAAATATTTAATAAAACTAAAATAAAAAGTATGAAAAAAATGAATTTAATAATCGGAGGTTTATTAACGATTTGTATTACCGGGACATCTCTTATAACGATCGGACAACCTAAACCAAATGTACCTTGGGAAGCACCTGACAAGTATGTAAAAATGCCCAATCCTGTTAAAGCAGATGCTAAATCAATTTCTGCGGGCAAAGCTTTATTCCTGGTTAACTGCGAGTCTTGCCATGGGAAAAAAGGTATTGGTAACGGTACTAAAGCCCCCGATTTAAAGACGATTCCGGGAAATTTTACTAAAGATGCATTTCAATCTCAGACGGATGGTACCATTTTTTATAAAATGACTGAAGGTAGAAATGAGATGCCAAAGGCTAAAAAAGACCTGCCGAATGACATTGACAGATGGAACCTGGTAAACTACCTCAGGACTTTTGCTGCAGCAAAAAAATAGTCAAAAAGGTTTTCTCTTCTTTATTAAAATCTTACATCAGCATGTAAGAAGCAAATTTGTATTATTTGAAATATGATCATTTTAGGCAGATATTTTCCATCAGGACTTATCTTCAAACCATAAACCCGCTTGCGCTTTGGCTTTGGTGGGCAAGTTATAGACCACAAACTTCTTTTACCTTTGCGCCGCTTTGACAGGAATATTTGTTAACCCGGTTAAAACAATTAAACAATTAGGGACCGAATTAAAATAAAGTAAAATGAAAACCAAATTAAAAAAACAAATGATGACAAAATTAGCTCTGCTTGGAATTGCATTCTTTTATGCATCCATTGCCTTTGCTCAACACAGCGCTCCATGGATTGTACCGGAATCGGCTAAAGAAAAGAAGAATTTATATCCACCGGATGAGTCTTCACTTGCCAGGGGAAAGAAAACCTATAAAATAGAATGTTCGCGTTGTCATGGCAAGGAAGGCAAAGGGGATGGTAGCAGTGCAATGAAAATTGAAAAAACAGTTGCGGATCTGACTTCTGATTATGTACAAAATCAAACAGACGGTGAACTTTTCTGGAAAATATCTGAAGGAAGAAAACCGATGCCGTTAGCCAAGAGAACTTTGACCGATGACCAGAGGTGGGATGTCATAAATTATATCCGAACATTTAAGAAGAAGTAATGACGTATCTTGAGTTCCCATCTTGAAGTCTAAATAGCGAATCCTCGTTTTCTTCGCAAAAACGCAGTGTTCTGTTTCAATCCTACATAGGATTGGATTTTACCTACATAGATTTTTTTCAAACCGATGAAGAAACCTATACATCCGATTCAACCGGAATGGCAAGTGCCGGGTTTAAACGGGATTCCATGCCCGGGGATGAAAAGGGGAATCTTATACTGGTAGCAAGAGTGGAAGATAATGACAACTCCCGTCTTTCGCATCTGGACTCATCGATTCTAAGGAATCATTGATAGAATTGAATAATTTATTTAATAATATAACCGTATGTGCCGCACCTGCCGGTACAGATAAAAACGCTTTTATGACAGAAGTAATCGATTTAAAAAAAGAAGCCAGAAGACTGCTTGATGAAGTAAATCAATATGCTGAAAAGTCACCAAATGGAACCAGAATATCTAATTCGCATTATGACTTTGAAAATATTTTTGAAGAGTATTCATTTAAAGAAAGACTAAATAATCTAAAGCAAAAGATACATGCATTATCTCTCCAAAATATTGGTGTAAAATAATTTCTTAAAAATTTAATGATAATTATTACTGATATAAATCATATAGTCGGCTCACTTTTCTCATTTTATTTTTTATAATCATCCAATATTTTTGTTACCAAAGCTATAAATATGATTTCCGATAATTTAAGCATTGCTTTTAAAATATGAATACACTTACACAAAAACAGGATCAATTAGAACCCGAATATAAAAAATGGGAGATGCTTTTGAATTCACTAAAACATGAAAATGCATTTCTTATATTAAAATTAAGCGAAGTACTGGATGGCAAAGAGGATAAGGAATTTATTTCAAAAGCTGAATATTTTCAGAATGAGTTTATAACGAAAGATGAGTATATTAAAGAACTAAAAAATGATATTAAAGTACAACTGCAATTAATAAGCGGTAGTATAAAAGATGAAAAGATTTTAAAAAAAATTTTAATGAAGCATGAAAAATTGAGGAATGAAATAATATATTTTGAGAAGAATTTCTCAAACCTGAAAATGGAGTTTGATCAAAGTATACTAAAAGATGCATGAATTAATTTATCATAGATGCTAATTTTCTTTCATTCTCAATAATAATATTTCCATTTTTCATTTCTATCAGCCTCTCACTTTTAAAATCACTTAAAGTTCTGATCAATGATTCAGTTGCAGTACCAGCAATATTGGCAAGATCTTCTCTTGATATTTGTATACTGAATTTATCTTCTGTATTTTTTTTGTATCTGTCCTGTAAGATCAATAAAGCGTCAGCTACTCTTTTCCTTACTGAATTATAAGCCATGCTCAGCAATTGCTGCTCTTTTTCCGAAACATTTTTTGCCAGCAGCTTAATAAATTTCTTAGCTACTTCCATGTTATTGTTTATTAGTAATTCAAAATCTTCCTTTGATATGATACTTAATTCACAATCTTCAAATACCTCAGCTGATTCTTTATATGGCGAATTTTCAATAAGTGCAGTATATCCTAAAAAATCCCCTTCATTCAACAACCCAATAGTTAATTCTTTACCAAGATCATTTGATTTAAATGTTTTTACTTTCCCTTTTTTGATGAAAAATAATTTATTTGGATAGTTACCCTCCAGGTAAATCACCTGCTTTTTTTTATAAACGTTCACATTGCTGCTATCTGTCAGATCATGCAAAGCAGTAAGGCCTTTTACATCCTGTAATAAATTATGTATTTCCAGTTCATCAGCTGAATAATTATTTTTTATTAAGTTGCTCTTTTTAAATCTGCTTTCAATAGCATTCAATAATTCTATATCAGTAAAAGGTTTTGTGATATAATCATCGGCTCCCATTTCCATTCCTTTCCTTAAGTCAGACCTTTCAGATTTTGCAGTAAGAAAAATAAAAGGTATACCTGACAGCTCAGTGTTTTTATTTATCAGGTGAAGAACTCCATAGCCATCAAGTTCGGGCATCATAACATCGCAAATAATCAAATCTGGTTTGTTCTTTAACGCAGCCTTTATACCCAGTTTTCCATTTGCTGCACTAACAACTTTATAATTTGCCAGTTCGAGAATTTCAGCAGTATTCTCTCTTAGTTCGTCATTATCTTCTATTAATAATATTGATTTCATATATCAAATGTTATTGTAATTTCTGTGCCTTTCTCAAGTTCACTTTTTACTGAAATATTTCCATTCATAAGTTCAATATACTTACCCACAATGTGTAACCCTAAACCTGTACCTTGTATGTTGGTTGCATTAGCGCCACGAAAAAATCTTTCAAATAAATGCTTCTTATCTTCTTCAGACATTCCAATGCCTTCATCTTTTATACTAATCTCAATTTTGGCATCTGTTACTTCACTTTGAAGATATATTGTTGAATTCTCCGGTGAAAATTTAATTGCATTAGATAAAAGGTTGATTAAAAAATTTTTTAATAAAGAGGGATCGAGAAAAATTTCCGTATTCCCTGCATGTTGATATAATAATTTCTGTCCTGTCTTTAACAATCCGTTCATTTCATTACATAAAGCTGCTATAAGTTCTTTGAGATTAAAGTTTTTATTATTTGTAGTTATTTTTCCATCCTCTATCCTGCCAATAGATAAAAATTCATTAAGAATATTGATAAGATTGTTTACCGAAGACTTTATGCGTTGAATGTGTTTATTTCTTTTATCCTGTTCTTCTGTAAGGGGATACTTTGCAAGCAGGGAAGCAGATGAAAGAATAGTGCTTAATGGTGTTCTGAATTCATGAGAAGCCATAGATACAAAACGTCCTTTTAAATCTCCTAATTCCTTTTCTTTACTAAGCGCTTTTGTAAGCTCGTCTTTTGAGTTTTCTAACTCCTTCATGGTTGCCTGTAACTGTTCGGTACGGAAATTTACTTTACTTTCCAATTCCTGGTTTAATCTTTCAATTGTTACATTTATTGAAGCTAACTCTCTTTGTTGACGAAATACAGCTTCTTCTATTTCTTTTCTCCTTGTAATATCACTTATAAAAGCTATCACAAAAACTTCTGCCTCACTTTTATAACTGCTCAGGCTTATTTCTACCGGAAATTCTTCGCCATTCTTTTTTCTTCCGAATAAATCCCTACCCATTCCCATAGGTCTGCGTTCAGGTTTTTTAATATATCTCTGCCGGTCAGCAACATGATGCTTATGAAAACATTCAGGTATAAGTACTTCTATTTTTTTTCCAATAATTTCCGAAACATTTGAATAGCCAAAAAGTAATATAAGAAAATTATTAACTAAGTTAATCTTACCTTCTTTATTAATTACTAATATACCAAGTGAAACATTTTGAAAAAGTGCGTCAAATTTTTCATTTTCTTTTATTGTTTGATCATCAGAATTGTTATTACGTCGGATGGAATTCATTATTGAATTTATTTATCCTGCAAAATTAAGATGTATAACTTGTATTAATTTCTTTTATAATTTTAAAAATTAAGTTATAATTAAGGGAGGCTGTAAAGAATGATTAATATCATAATGCTTTATGAGAAAAAGTAAAAGCAGGCTTTTACTTTTTCTTTACTTTCTGTTTTAAATATTATACTTATGAATTAGCATTAATGCTGGAAAAAGAAATACAAATGGCCACTCATAATTAATTTATGGAAGTAAGCTTATTAAAAGAAATGAAAATATAAAATGTCTTAGCAAAGAGCACCATTTTGGTTTATTAGCTTGTTGGAAAATAAACAAGGGAATTAATACAGGAATTGCAATTCATCGTATAAAACAATACATCATATTTTTTTGGGAAAATCACCTGGAACAGCATTTTAAGGAAGAAGAAAACCTGTTATTTAATACAATGAATGATGATAAAATAATTGTGGCAATACAACAGCATAAAAATATCAGGGGAAATAAAAGCACTGTATGAAAATGACATTACAGATACTCTTTTATTGCAACAATTAGCAGAAGATCTTAATCATCATATCCGGTATGAAGAAAGAGTATTATTTCCCTTTTTTGAAAAAGCCTTATCAGAAAGCCAGTTGCGACATATTGGTTTAACGCTTGAGAACAGCCATACCAATAAGTATAATGAAAATTATTCTGATGAATTTTGGTTACAGAAAAAGTAGAATTATAAACGTTTTTTACTCTTTAAAATAACAGTTTACTGATCGCCGATAAATCATGGATAATTCTATATTATCATTGCTGGAAAAATATGATGTACCCACACCCCGGTACACCAGTTATCCAACTGTTCCATACTGGGATTTTTTGCTTTCCCCGCAGAGTCTCTCCAAAGGTTTTGTGTGAAGACCGAGGACTTTGCGGTATTATAGCAACAAAGATGACTTACTAAAATATTGGTTAATCAACTGATGAATATAATTTCAACTTTAATTCAATGAATGCCGCAGAGACCAACTATACACAAAGCTATAAGGAGAGACTCTGCGGAGAAGAAAAACTGTTATGGATGCTGTTATCCCTCCTTGTAAATTTCTTTTCGCAGGTTTATTTCCTCCTTAATGCAAAAATTTTTCTGATGTAAATCACCTATCCGGTTGATGAAACTCAGAAAATTTCATTCTGCTCTCGTATAGCTTTGCACTTTAAAAGAAAACAAACATTTTATAAACTGCTTAAAAATTTTAATTCACTAAAAACAATTTATATGAAACTGTTACAAATAATTAACAATAAAAATTTAAACGGTATGAAAAATTTAAATGCTAACACACGAAGAACACGAGGATATTTTTCCAGGTTTCTCGCCCTTATAGTAGTACTAAGCATGAATGCTTTTACTCAAAAAACACAAGGCCAAACTTCCTACAAAGTTATGGCTGGTTCTCAAATAAAAGTTTCAGGTACGTCAAACCTGCACGATTGGAGCACGCTTGCAAACAGTTTTGCTTGCGACGGAAATTTTATAGCGAAAGGCGGACAAATGCAAAATGTGAGTTCTCTTAATTTCATTCTGCCTGTAACTAATCTGAAAAGTGAATGGAGTCTGATGGATACCAGAACGTATAAAGCACTAAATGCAGAACAGTTTAAAACAATAACTTTTAAGCTAACCCAGGCTACAGTTGTACCTCAGCAAAAAATCATAAAAGCAATAGGGAACCTTACCATTGGCGGGGTTACAAATGAAATTGCAATTCAAACTGCATATGTGTTAAATGCTGATGAAACCATCACCTGCAAAGGAACTAAGTCGATTAAAATGAGCGACTTTAAAATTAAGGCACCATCATTTATGTTTGGTGCTCTTAAAACAGGCAACGAAGTAATCATAGACATACTGTTAAAACTCAAAAAATAAAACTTAAATAACACAATTAATCACCATTTAATAATAATAACATGAAAACTAAAGTTCTAAACTTCTTAAAAGCATCAGCACTTATACTTGTTTGCATAAGTGCTGGAATAGTTAATGCACAGACCCGGGTTGCCAACCTGCGCCCTTACGATCAAACCGGGATTAACGTATATGAGGCACCTAAAGATACCAATGTGGTTTTCGAACGTTTAAAAGTACAATTCGGTGCAGGTTTTACTCAATCTTTCCAGGGATTAAAACATGAAAATACCTCTGGCGGCTTGTATAAAATGAGTCCGGGATTTAATACTGCGAATGCCAATTTATTTATGGATGTGCAGTTAGCGGATGGTATCCTGTTAAATTTAACAAGCTATTTATCTGCGCGCCATCACAACGAAACATGGGTAAAAGGCGGATATATTCAGTTTGATAAACTTCCATTTAAAGGACAGATCTGGGAGAATATCATGAAAGTAACCACCCTTAAAATAGGACACATGGAAATCAATTATGGCGATCAGCATTTCCGCAGATCAGACGGTGCCCAAACAATCTATAATCCTTTTATTGAGAATTATATCATGGATGCCTTCACAACTGAAATTGGTGCAGAAGTATTGGTAAGAAAGAGTGGTTTATTTGGATTGGTGGGAGTTTCAAATGGTATGATTAAAGGTAATATAGACAGCCTGGTTGCTACAAGCCAGGATGCTAATATCCATAAATCACCAGCAGTTTATTTAAAAGGCGGCTTTGATAAACAGTTAAGCGATGTACTTCGTATACGTTTTGCCGCTTCTTATTACACAAACAAAAGTTCTGGCGGCCAAACCCTTTATGGCGGCGACCGCACCGGTTCTAACTACTTCATGGTAATGGAAAAAGTTGGCAGCACCTATCTTGCAAATGCATTTTCTGGCCGGTTAAATCCGGGTTTCAGTAAGAAAGTAGATGCCTTTCAGCTTAACGGGTTTGTAAAGGCATTGGGTTTAGAGTTGTTTGGCACTTACGAAGCTGCTAAAGGAAGAACCAAAACTGAAACAGCAGATAGAAAAGCTAAACAATATGCTATTGATGCTATCTATAGATTTGGTAAAGCAGAAAATCTATTCTTAGGTGTTCGCTACAATGCGGTAACTGCCAGATTAGCCAATGTTGCGGCAGCCGGAACAATCCCAGCTATAATTTATACTGATGATATTAAAGTTAACCGTATAGCTTTCGGAGTAGGATGGTTTTTAACCAAAAATATATTGCTTAAAGGCGAATATGTTAAACAGCAATTCAAAGATTTCCCGGTAACCGATTATCGTAACGGTGGCGAGTTCAGCGGGTATGTTATTCAGGCAGTAGTAGGTTTTTAAAACAAAATTGTAAAGAAAGCGGTTGGGTGTTGATCAACCTGCTTTCTTATGTCATCTAACCGCTTCTAAAGCTATGAGCCAATTAAAGCCTTTCTTATTGTTCCTTCTTGTCTTATCATCAGGGTTTAACCTTCAAATTGGTAAGCCATATTTAACTAAATGGGTGATTACTAAAGGCTGCTCTTTAAAGGTTGAAGGTAGTACTAACATAAATAAGTTTAGCTGCGTAATTGCTAACTATTGCAGGCCCGATACACTAACATTTTATAAAAACAGTATAACAGGGCCTTTAAAGATCTCAGGATGCTTACAGCTGGATGTACAAGACTTTGATTGCCATAATCTGGTAATGACCGCAGATTTACGAAAAACCTTAAAGGCTAAAGATTTTCCTAAACTAATTATCAGATTCATTAGCCTAAACAGGTATCCTGATTTTAATAATCAATCAGATGTAAAGGGTATTGTAACTATCGAACTTGCCGGAACAGCAAAGCTATTTGAAGTGGATTACAGGGTTATACCAGATGGAGCTAAGTCTTTAACACTAATAGGAATCAGGAAAGTAAAATTTTCGGATTTCAATATTGTTCCTCCCAGAAAAATAGGAGGTTTGATTCAAACCAATAATGATCTGAATGTGGAATTTAATTTGAGATTGAAGGTTTTAGATTAAGTTTGAATCTCAACATAATCTGATTAATTAATTCTTTGAAATCTCAATAGTTAAGATTCTATAGCCTTGCGAATTTAACAAGCCACTTACTCTTTATAACAAATTTCTAAAGCAATAAAAAAATCTCCTGTTTTGCAGAGGATATACACAAAAACAACACCGATTTTAATCTTTCAATTTATTGCGGTTGTTAAGCAATACGCAACTTCTTCTTACCTTTATCCAGTTGTTTTATCAGGGATTCTATGGCAAGATCAGTTGCCTCTTCAAATGTTTTGCATTGTTCTTTGGCGAAAAGGGAAGTTCCTGGTATATGCAGTTTAATTTCTGCTATCTTGTTTTCTTCTGTATCAGGAAAAGGGAATAAGAAAGAGAAATACTTTTGATCTTTCAGATATTTAATTACCTGGCGCTTATCAGGGAAGTAAGCGGATATCTTAAATTTTTATATCCCATCATATCAACTTTAATATTTCCTACCAAAATCGGAGATTCAATTCTTAACACCAAATGATTAGGATCATCGCTAACCCATACATTCATTTTTTCTCCTCCTTCAAATATGGTTCCTTTTACCAGCAGCGGTCTAAATTTTATTGAGCGAAATTCTCCATACCTGGTTTTTACGGTCTCTTTTCCCATGTATCTGAGATATAAGTGATTTACTTCATCATCCAAAAACATATCAAAGGGAATTTTATCATTAACCTTATACTTATCAAAATTTACATTCCTGGCGTAATATATAGCACTCAAAACGTCCTGTATACAGTTTGGTATTTTAAATACTCCATTTGTGCTTACTGCAGTGGCTGC
>JADGPX010000326.1 GCA_017882215.1 Chitinophagaceae bacterium
ATCGAGAACAACGTCAGGCAAAAAATTATTAAAGATCATTTGATTGATCCGGCTTTCTTTGAAGAAATGAGTACACTGCTGAATGAAATAATTTTACAAAGAAGGGCGAATGCAATTACTTATGCTGAATACCTGCAGCGAATAGCTAAGTTAGCAAGAAATGTAAATACAGGAAACAGAAATGATGCTCCCGATAGTATCAGAACACCGGCACAACGGGCTTTATACAATAACCTTGATAAGAATGAAAGTCTTGCGTTAGAAATTCACGAAAGCATTATGAATAATAAGCCTGACAGTTGGAGAGGTAATGAACCAAGAGAGCGGGTCATAAAAGCAGCCATTTTCTTAATAATAAAAAATGAGCAGGAAGTAGAAAGAATATTTGAAATAGTAAAACAGCAGGCAGAATATTAAAATGCAGCAATTGAAATTAGGAGCAATAACGGTTGATGTAATTCAAAAGAACATAAAAAATGTTCACCTGAGTGTATATCCGCCAACAGGCAGAGTGAGAATTGCTGCACCTGAAAGAATGAATCTTGATACAATAAGAATTTATGCTATTTCAAAACTTGGCTGGATTAAAAAACAACAAACCCGTTTTAAAAATCAGGAAAGAGAAGCGCCACGGGAATATATCACAATGGAAAGTCATTACTACAACGGAAAAAGATATTTGCTCAAAGTTGTGGAGCATGATGCTACACCAAAAGTTATCATGAAGCCTGGCAGAATTGAATTATATGTAAGACCAAAAACCAGCAGAGAAAAAAAACAAATCATTCTGGAACAGTGGTATCGTGCAAAACTGAAAGAATCAGTAGCAGAATACATTTCAATTTGGGAACCCAAAATGAAAGTAAAAGTTACAGAGTTTGGAATAAAGAAAATGAAAACCAAGTGGGGAACATGCAACCGGGAAGCAAAAAGAATTTGGCTCAATCTTGAATTAGCAAAGAAGCCGTCTCAATGTTTAGAATACATTGTAGTGCATGAAATGGTTCACCTTCTTGAACGCAAACACAACGACAGGTTTGTTTCCTTCATGGATAAATTTCAACCGCAATGGAGAATGCACAAAGAAGAATTGAACCGTTTACCTGTAAGTCATTCGGATTGGAAATATTGACAGAATTTAATTCGTTGACAAAGGATAAAACTCCCATTGTAGCGCAAATATGAGGCTTAGCTTTTGTGTACAGCCACTTGTGCTTTATTATTTTCTCACCCCAAAAAAATTATTAAATATCTTCGCCTGCAATGAGTGAACAATTGTATGGCATTATCATAATCGGCGGCGGACCAATCGGGCTTGCCTGCGGACTGGAAGCAAAGAAGGCAGGACTGAGTTACCTGATCATTGAAAAAGGAACGCTGGTAAATTCTTTATACAACTACCCTGTTAACATGACGTTCTTCAGTACCAGTGAAAGGCTTGAGATCGGCGGTATTCCTTTTGTCAGCAATAATGCAAAGCCCACCAGAAATGAAGGACTGGAATATTACCGCAGAGTGGCAATATCCGGCGGCTTGCATGTTAAGCTTTTTGAAGAGGTAGTTGATGTAAAAAGAGCAAATGAACATTTTACTGTTACAACTTCAAAGCAACAATACACTGCTGCCAACATTATTGTCTGTACCGGCTTTTACGATATTCCTTATTTGCTGAATGTAAAAGGAGAAGAGCTTGATAAAGTAAAGCATTATTATAAAGACCCGCACTTTTATGCTTTTCAAAAAGTATTGGTTGTTGGTGCGGCAAACTCCGCTGTGGATGCGGCTTTGGAAACATGGCGAAAAGGCGCAGCCGTTACAATGGTGATAAGAAATGACAGGATAAGTGATCGTGTAAAATATTGGGTAAAGCCTGATATTGAGAATAGAATTAAAGAAGGTTCCATCAAAGCATATTTTAATTCAACTGTTGCAGCCATAAGAGAGAACGAAGTTGATATAAACACTTCTGAAGGTTTGGTAACTGTTGAGAATGACTGGGTGCTTGCGATGACAGGCTATCAACCTGATCTTACTTTTCTGCGTAAGCTTGGAATTGATCTGTCGGATGATGCTGTTTGCAAACCAACATATAGTGATGAAACGTATGAGACAAATGTAAAAGGGATTTATCTTGCCGGTGTTATATGCGGCGGCATGAATACACATAGATTGTTCATTGAAAACTCAAGAGAGCATGCAGAAAAAATTATTGAACATATAAAAAAGAAATCTTTGTAAAGTGGGCGGTGGGACACCGCTCACGGCGAACTGCCGCAGTTGGCCTCCCGGCCAACGGCTAATTCAGATGTTCCTCTCTTTGTAAAATCTGTTGTAGTTTTTTTTCGTTGGTTTGATAAACAAGATGTGTTATTAATGCAGCCAATACAATTGATAGCGGGGCGACAATATAAAAGCTTGTCCATCCTCCCATGCTTCTATCAGCCATTAAAAGTTTAAGTAAAAAGAAAAGTGACAGAAATATAACAGTACTCCATGCAACAATGTATTGCAGGTAATATTGCCACCTGGGTCCTTCTTTCTGAATTCCCCAATCTCTTATAAATTTTTTCTCCTTTACCGAAAGCATTTATCAATTTTTTATTTCCTTTCGCAAGTCTCCC
>JADGPX010000095.1 GCA_017882215.1 Chitinophagaceae bacterium
CCAGGCAAGAAATAGTGTGGGCGCTGCTCTATTGGTTCAGCGGGAAGTAATAGGTAATCAGTTTATATCTATCTATCCCAATCCTGTTTTTGGCTCACAATTTAAAGTTACATTTGAGAACAAGGCAACAGGAGAATATAAAATTGCATTAGCCGACATACAGGGTAAAGTTATCATTAGCAAACAGGTATTTATAAAATCTGCGGGCCAGGTGGAAACTATTCAAATGAAAAGGAAACCTGCAAATGGTATGTATTTAATAAAAGTAACTAATGCAAATAAGAGATCTATTTTTTCAGATAAGATAGTAATTGATTAATTTTTTTAATTTATCCCGATAGCTATCGGGACTTAAGCCGTTTCTGAAAAGAGCGGCTTTTGTATTTTTTCGTATGCTTTATTTAATAGTTTTTTAGAACAAAAATCATTGATTTGATATGAAGAAATAATAAGTTTGTAATGGAATAGTTCTTGATAATAAATTTTAAAATAACCTTTTGCAAAACATTGAACCATACGATAACTGGCGTTATCTCTATACATCTGAAGATGATGAGCGATCGCCATTTTACGGAAGAGAATACAGCGAATTTGTTTTTTCCCAAACCGTTTATAATTACTATATCCATCCGCAATGGGATGAATTTGGAAGCTCAACATTGTATATAAAAGTTTTAATGGCAGATTATAGTACAGGCTATGCAATTATTGAAATGTTGGGCGAATGGAATGATGCCATTGAAAATGATATCATGACATTAAAGCGTGATGTTATTGACCTGCTATTGAGAGAAGGAATTAAAAAATTTATTTTGATTACAGAGAATGTTTTAAATTTTCACAGCAGCGATGATAGTTATTATGAAGAATGGTTTGAAGAAGTAACAGATGAAGATGGCTGGGTTATTTGCCTTAACATGCCCGAGCAAACCCAATATGATTTTAAAAGAGCGAGGTTACATCATTACATAGAATTAATGGAATATGCACAATGGCGAACTGTTAAGCCAGATCTTCTGTTTACACAAATAGATAATATTTTAATGAGAAGATTAGATAATTAAAGTCACTTTATTTCTTATTTCTTATTTCTTATTTTTCATTTCTTATTTATTTTGAACTTCCTGTAGTATTTTTACACTATCTGAAATTTATCCAACTTTCGTTTTATGACATGGAAACAGTTTTTCACTTCTTCTATAGGAAAAAAATTTGTAATGGGTTTAACCGGCTTTTTTCTCATCACTTTTTTAATAGTTCATTGTACCGTTAACAGCATGATATTTTTTAATGATAACGGACAAACGTTCAATCATTGGGGATATTTTCTTGGTACAAACCTTATTGTACGCACAATGGAGATAGGATTATTTGCAGGGTTACTATTGCATATTATTCAGGGGTTAATATTGTGGGCACAGAACAGAAGGGCACGCCCTGTAAAATATGCTGTGAACAGATATAGAGAAGGAAAATGGTACAGCAGGAGCATGGGATTATTGGGCACACTTATTTTACTGTTTCTCATTCTGCATTTATATCATTTCTGGACTCCCTCAAGGTTTGGCGGAATGTTTGGCATTCATAAATTAGAAGAAGCAAATCTTGTGGATTATAACAACCAGCCTGTTCATAATTTATATACAGAAATGCAGATCGTTTTTCAAAGCTCATTAGTTGTTATTGTATATATTCTTGGCGTTATTGCATTAGCGTGGCATTTGTTACATGGTTTTCAAAGTGCGTTTCAAACATTTGGAATTAATCATAAAAAATATACGCCGATAATAAAAGGTTTCGGCGTTTTTTATACTATTGTTGTTTGTACTTTATTTGCTTTAATGCCGATTGCTATTTATTTAAAATGGCTTAATTAACTACAAACTATGAACTATAAACTATAAACTATTGTATGGGTTTAGATGCAAAAATTCCTGAAGGTGATCTGGAAACTAAATGGAAAGATTACAAGAGCCATGTTAAACTGGTTAATCCAACCAACAAACGCAAGCTTGAGGTAATTGTAATCGGTACAGGTTTGGCAGGAGCTTCTGCTGCCGCATCTTTGGGAGAACTGGGTTATAAAGTAAAAGTATTTTGTTTCCAGGATAGTCCCCGCCGGGCACACAGCATTGCAGCACAGGGAGGAATTAATGCAGCAAAGAATTATCAGAATGATGGTGATTCAGTTTTCAGATTATTTTATGATACAGTAAAGGGCGGCGATTACCGCTCAAGAGAAGCAAACGTTTACCGCTTAGCGGAAGTTAGCGCTGCAATAATTGATCAATGTGTTGCACAAGGTGTTCCTTTTGCAAGAGAATATGGTGGTTTACTTAGCAACCGCTCATTTGGCGGAACACAGGTTCAGCGTACATTTTATGCTGCCGGGCAAACGGGTCAGCAATTATTGCTCGGAGCGTATAGCGCTTTAGAAAGACAGGTTGCCCTGGGAAATGTAAAAATGTATAGCCGCCATGAAATGCTTGATGTAGTAACAATTGATGGCAAAGCAAGAGGAATTATTGCAAGAGATTTAGTGAGTGGAAAATTGGAAAGACATTTTGGACATGCTGTATTGTTATGTTCCGGCGGATATGGAAATGTTTTTTATTTAAGCACCAATGCAATGGGCAGCAATGTTACTGCCGCATGGAAAGCTCATAAAAAAGGAGCATACTTTGGTAATCCATGCTTTACACAAATTCATCCTACATGCATACCGGTTAGCGGCGACCATCAAAGTAAACTTACATTGATGAGCGAAAGCCTGCGCAACGACGGAAGGATCTGGGTGCCAAAAAAGAAAGGTGATAATCGCAAACCAACTGATATTCCTGAAGAAGAAAGAGATTATTATTTGGAGAGAAGATATCCTGCATTTGGAAATCTTGTGCCAAGAGATGTTGCTTCAAGAGCTGCAAAAGAAAGATGCGATGAAGGATACGGTGTAGGTACAACAAAGATGGCAGTCTATCTTGATTTTGCTGATGCAATAAAACGATATGGTTTGATAGAAGTTGGCAAACACAACATGAAGAATGCTGATGAATCAACAATTATAAAACTTGGTAAAGAAGTGGTTGAAGAAAAATATGGAAATCTTTTTGAGATGTATGAAAAGATAACAGGAGAAAATCCGTACAATGTGCCGATGAGAATTTATCCTGCTGCTCATTATACAATGGGTGGTTTATGGGTTGATTATGAAATGATGACAACAGTACCCGGCTTATATGCTTTAGGCGAAGCAAACTTCAGCGATCATGGTGCTAACAGGCTCGGCGCCTCAGCATTAATGCAGGGTTTGGCAGATGGATATTTTGTTATCCCATATACTTTAGGAAATTATTTGGCTGAGGAGATCCGAACTCCATCGATTCCTGTAACACATTCTGCATTTGAACAAACCGAGAATGAAGTAAGACAAAGAATAGAAAAGTTGATGAGTATTAAAGGAACAGAATCTGTAGAAAGCTTTCACAAGCGTTTAGGAAATATTATGTGGGATAAATGCGGAATGGCCCGTAATGAAGAAGGATTAAGATCAGGTATTGAAGAAATAAAACAATTAAAAAATGAGTTCTGGAGTAATGTTAGAATTCCGGGAGAGATAAATGAAATGAATTTTGAGTTGGATAAAGCAGGTCGTGTGGCAGATTTTATTGAATTAGGAGAGTTGATGTGCATGGATGCACTCAACCGCAAAGAGAGTTGTGGTGGGCATTTCAGAGAAGAGATGCAAACAGAAGAAGGGGAAGCAAAAAGGGATGATGACAATTATAGTTATGTAGCTGCGTGGGAATACAATGAAAAAGGTGAAGAAGAAATGCATAAAGAAAAATTACATTTTGATGTGGTGAAACCAACTCAAAGGAGTTATAAATAATCAGACAATCTAAAAGAAGATACTGTATGGAACATTATACAATGAATTTGAAACTTAAAGTCTGGCGACAAAAAAATAGTTCTGCTAAAGGAAGTTTTGAAGCTTTTGAAGTAACTGATATTTCTTCTGAAATGTCTTTTTTAGAAATGTTTGATGTGTTGAATGAAAGATTGATAAATGAAGGCAAGGATCCTATTACATTTGATCATGATTGCAGGGAAGGCATTTGTGGTGCCTGCAGCATGTATGTAAACGGAAGAGCTCACGGGCCATGGGGGAAAAATACAGTTTGCCAATTACATATGAGAGCTTTTAAAAATGGTGATACGATTGTAGTTGAACCGTGGCGTTCTCTTGCTTTTCCTGTTATAAAAGATCTGGTTGTTGACAGAAGTGCCTTCGACAAAATAATGCAGGCAGGTGGTTATGTATCAGTAAATACAGGTAATGCTGTTGATGCCAATGCTATCCCTGTAGAAAAACAAAAAGCGGATGAATCACTCTTTTCTGCATCCTGCATTGGTTGTGGCGCTTGCGTTGCTGCATGTCCTAATGGCTCGGCGATGTTATTTGTAAGCGCTAAGGTTTCCCAACTCGCATTACTGCCACAGGGTATGCCTGAAAGAAAAACAAGAGTTTTAAATATGGTAACTCAAATGGATAAAGAAGGTTTTGGAAATTGCACAAATATTTATGAGTGCGAAGCCGTATGCCCTAAAGGAATTTCAGTGTCAAACATTGCAAGAATGAACAGGGAATATTTTGGCGCCGGCACTACAGCCGATGAATAGTTACCGGTTATCAGTTATGAGTAATCAGTTATCATTAATAACCTATACAAAAATTTCATCTCTTCCAGATAACTGATCACTGATAACTCTTCACTTATTGCTGCTTTTGCCTTCACTGCACAATAAATGCTAATTTTAAGCATTACTAATAAAAAAGGATTGAAGCCCCCAGGCTATACTTTGTTTTTTTCTTTTTATTATTTGTAGAAGGTGTTTTTGCTCAAAATCCTTCATCACTTTCACCTTTAATAATATTACATTTTCAGGAAGTACACCAAACACAACTGTTGGTTACATAATTTTAGATGGATTATTGCCGGGAAAGAATTATTTATGGAGTGTGCAATTCACCAAACGGCTTGCAGGAAATATTGAAATGAACCTGGAGAATGAAGGACACAAACCCGGCAGCACACGAACTATTCATTTAGGCAGGGCAACCTTAAGAGCTTTATTTTAGAGAAGTCATTAAGTCAATTGTTATTAAGTCAATCTAATAAAATGACTAATGCCTTATTGACTAATAGATTTTAACCAAACAATCCACCCTTTTTAAAGTTGCGGATTCCTTCACCTATTTTAAACCCATTATGGTATACTTCAATTTTATAATTCCCTGTTTGAAAGTCACTATTCTGTTTCCATTCAACCGTAACACTTTGTTTTTCGCCCTGGTTATAATTTATTTGAACTTTTTTAGTAAATAATTTTTCAACTCCATCACGGGTTACAAACTTACCTGAACCTAAAGCTTCAACAGCTATAGGTGTTCCGTCAGGAGCAGTGATACATACAAAAATATCTTTCGATCCACTTGGAGCTATCCTGTTTTCAAGATCAAAAGTTATTCTTAATTTATCTACTCTTTTTGCCGTAGAGGTTTCTTTCTCCTTATTTCCCCGATCATGTAATCCTACTATATTAAAATTAAATGCCTGCAAAGTAGAGCCAACATCAATAACATCTTCTTTTCCTTTGATGACTGTTTTCGCAGAATCAAAATTCTTTGTTACAACATCTCTCTCTTCAGTTACAACTCTTTTCTCTTCAGTTAATTTTACTTTTTCTCCCTGCAGCTTTTCAATCTCAGCGGTATAGGTATCAATGTTGCTTTTTAATTGAGCAATCATTGATCTTGCATCCGCTAATTGTGCAGCGGTAGCATTTTTATTATTTAAGATATTTTGAATTTTTACTTTAAGATCTTCAATGTCTTTATCTTTTGTTTTAATAAGACTATCAGCCCTCGCATTGGTAGTTTTGAGCATATCCAAACGCATGGTAGCATCATTAAATTCACTTTGTAATTCATTTTTAGAGGAATCACTCGTAATTATTTGCGTTGTCAGCTCATGCGTTTTTTGATTGGTTTTATTTTTATCCCAGATTATATAACCCCAGGTGCCAAGTAAGGCAACTAATAAACCCCCGGTTAAAATTGTGCGGTAATTATTTTTTTGGGGAACTGGTTTTTGCTCAGGGTCAGTGCCGGCAGGAAAATTTTCAAAACTCATATTTGATTATTTAGTGGTTTGATGAATAATTTGTTTCTAAAATAAAAGCAAGTTAGGTCTTTCCAAAATTATGCCAGAAAAAATCTGTAATTTCTATAATCCATCCAATTATTAACACTAAAACATAAAGTTAAAATACCGGATAGCGGAAGTAATATATCTTTGAAAATATGAGTGCTGAAAAAATAATAAATGACTGGAAGAAAAATATTTTTAAGCCATTCTATTGGCTGGAAGGAGAGGAGGAATTTTATATTGATGAAGTGATGGATTATGCAGAGCATAATATTCTGCCCGAAGCAGATGCTGCATTTAACCTGAGCGTATTTTATGGTAAAGATGCTAACTGGACTGAGGTTGTGAATGCCTGCAGCCGCTACCCGATGTTTGCGCAAAGGCAGGTTGTTCTTTTAAAAGAGGCTCAGCAGATGAAGGAAATTGATAAGCTGGAAAACTATATAACAAATCCCCTTGCATCAACTGTTCTTGTAGTTTCTTATAAAGGAAAAACAATTGATGGCAGAAGCAAGCTTGCAAAATTATTAAAGCAGCATGGCGAAGTTTTATCTACCAAAAAATTATATGATAATCAATTACCGGGATGGACAAATGATTTTATTCAGTCAAAGGGATATACCATTACTCCAAGAGCATTAACGTTACTGGTTGATCATATTGGAAATGATCTGAGCCGTATTGCTAATGAATTTGAGAAAGTATCAATGAATCTGGGTGACAGAAAAAATATTACTGAAGACGATATTGAAAAATATGTTGGCATAAGTAAGGAATACAACGTTTTTGAATTGCAACAGGCGCTAAGTAATAAAGATCTGGCTAAAGCAATTACTATTATCCAATATTTTGAAGGCAATCCCAAAGCTGCGCCAATACAAATGCTGCTGCCGGCTTTATACAATCATTTTAGTAAAGTGCTTACTGTTTTTCAAATGACTGATAAAACTGAAAAAGCATTACGACCAATGTTTTACAATAATCCTTATGCAGCCAGACAGGCTTTGGAAACAGTTTTAAATTATTCTTATACAGGTGTAGAGCAAACGCTGATGTTATTGCATGAGTACAATTTAAAAAGTGTCGGTATCAATAGCATTGGCATTTCTGATGCTTCATTAATGAAAGAACTGGCGGTTAAAATAATAAATCACACATAATTGTCTGAACCAGGACCTGCCTGCCGGCAGGCAGGTTTATGGGATTAAAAAATTAATGGGATTTGTAGTATATAAAATTTGATATTATTATTTGATTTTTTAATGTCATAAATCCTATAAATCCCATAAATCTCAAAAATCATTGTTCAGACAAATATTCAAGCGCTTTTATTTTATCTTTTGCTATCTCATTTTTCAATTCTTCTAATCCTGAAAATTTCTTTTCTTCTCTAAGATATTTTTTTACATATACGCTTACAGTTTGTCCGTAAATATCTTTATCAAAATCAAAAATATTAATCTCTATTGTTCTCTTACTGTTGCCAATTGTAGGTCGTATGCCAATGCTCATCATAGCTTTCATTAATTTCGCATCACTTATTGACCATTGACTATTGACCATTGACAAAGTAACCGCATAAATTCCGTTACCCGGTACCAACTTATTCTTATCCATTAATTCCAGATTTGCAGTGGGATAGCCGATGCTTCTTCCGATCTTATCGCCCTGAACAACCTGCCCTTCAAAAAAATAATCATAGCCCAGGTATTTGTTAGCAGTTTCTATATCGCAGTTTAAAAGAGCCTCACGGATTTTAGTAGAGCTGATAGTTACCTGGTTTAATACATGCTCGGGAATTTCTTTAACCTGGAAATTAAATTCTTCTTCATACGCTTCCAGTAATTTGTAGTTTCCTTTTCTTTCATTACCAAAATGATGATCATGACCGATTATAACTGTATGAGGCCAAAATTTTTCTACTAAAAAATTTTTAATATATCCTTCGGCAGATTGTTCTGAAAATTGTTTTGTAAAAGGAACAACAACCAAATGGTCGATCTTTTGTTTTTCGAGCAATTCAATTTTTTCTTCTAAAGTATTAAGCAGTTTTATACCAGTTGCTTTCTCTTCTCCTCTCCACACCGGGGAGAGGGAGGGTGAGGGGCTGATAACCATCCGGGGATGCGGATCAAAAGTAATTATGACGCTTTCTCCATTTATTTTTTTAGCTTCTTCTCTTAACTGCTTTATTATTTGTAAATGACCTGTATGCACGCCATCAAAAGTGCCAATGGTTATTACGGCATTTTTAAAAAGAGGTAAATTATTTATATCACGATGTACCTGCATATAAAAGAGGTGCAAAACTAATTTATTTACCCCTAACCCCTAAAGAGGAATTATTGAATGTTGATAATTGACTGTTGAATATTACTTTTACAACGCTTCAAAAAATAAAAATGTCTCTATATTCAAAGCGTGGCGTATCTGCACAAAAAGAAGAAGTACATGCTGCAACCAAAAATTTAAACCAGGGTTTATTTCCGAAGGCTTTCTGTAAAATTTATCCGGATCATTTAGGTGGTGATGAAGATTTTGTAAACGTGATGCATGCTGATGGGGCGGGCACTAAAAGTATTCTTGCTTATTTGTATTGGAAAGAAACAGGCGATATTTCTGTATGGAAAGGTATTGCACAGGATGCCATTGTAATGAATCTCGATGATCTTTTATGCGTTGGCATTTACGATAATATTATTTTTAATTCAACGATTGACAGAAATAAAAATCTTATTCCCGGTGAGGTACTGGAACAAATTATCAATGGCACACAGGAGTTTTTTGATAAGATGAAAACCTTTGGTATCAATATTCATTACCTCGGCGGAGAGACTGCTGATGTTGGTGATGTGGTTAGAACCATTGCTGTTAATGGCACTATGACTGCACGCTGGCAAAAAAATAAAATAATCTCCAATGAAAACCTGCCTACCGGACAGGCAGGTATAAAAGCGGGAAATGTAATTGTTGGATTAGCAAGTTATGGACAATCAACTTACGAAAGCGAATACAACAGCGGCATTGGCAGCAATGGACTTACTTCTGCAAGGCATGATATGTTAAGTAAATTTTACGCTGATAATTTTAAAGAGAGTTATGATAATTCTTTAAGTGATGATGTAGTTTACATTGGAAAATATAAACTATCCGATAACTACAAACTACAAACTACAAACCTGCCTGCCGGACAGGCAGGCTATAAACAGGAATTGAATATTGGTCAGCTTTTACTTTCGCCTACCAAAACTTATGCTCCCCTTATAAAAAACCTTTTGGAAAATAGTTTTGATAAGATTCATGGATTGATACATTGCAGCGGCGGCGGACAAACGAAATGCTTAAAATATATTCCCGGAAATGTAAGAGTGATAAAAGATAATTTATTTGAGCCGCCATTAATTTTTAAACTAATCCAGCAAGCCAGTGGTGCTGATGATAAAGAAATGTACCAGGTATTTAATATGGGTTGCCGGATGGAAATTTATACTGATGAAGATTTTGCTTCATCAATTATTGATGCCGCAAAGAGTTTTAATATCGATGCGCAAATTATAGGCAGGGTAGGGGCAAGTGATAGAAAAGAGCTTGTAATTAATCTAAAAGAAAATAAATTGATTTTCTAAAAACAAATAAACTTTGGATTATTGAGGTTCATTTTTTATATCAAGTCTATCATCAATTTTAAAAGTAATTGGTTGTTGTTTAAAAGATGTAACTACATGCCCATTCAGCATTGCAGGCTTCCACCTGGAACTTTGTTTTATTGCATTTACTGAAACCTCTGCAAGCTTTGTGTTTTCCATTGTTATCGCTTTT
>JADGPX010000327.1 GCA_017882215.1 Chitinophagaceae bacterium
AAATTGTTCAATCGCTGCGTTTTGAAAAAGGATTGGAAAATGTATTGTTTTTAATTTACCAATAAAAAAATATAAGAAGAATAAAAATTTAAAAAATAAGAGAACTAATGGAACAAAAAATTTTAATTGTAGATGATGAACCCCACATCCGTATGCTTATTGAACAAACACTCGAAGAACTTGAAGATGAAGGTGTGGAATTTTTAACAGCTGAAAATGGAGAAATTGCTTTTGAAATTATTCAAAAGGAAAAACCACAATTAGTTTTCCTAGATGTGATGATGCCCAAAATGAATGGCATGGAAGTATGCAGAAAAGTAAAAAAAGAACTTAACCTTGATAATGTTTATATTGTTTTACTAACTGCAAAAGGTCAGGAATTAGACAGGCAAAAAGGACAGGAAGTAGGCGCAGATGTTTACATGACCAAGCCATTTGACCCTGAAGCAATTTTAAACAAAGCCCGTGAAGTACTGGGTTTGAAATGACATACACCATTCGCTATAAAACTTTTTTTTTAAACTATGGCCAGGTTAAGTCTCAAAAATATTCTCTCAAAAAAAAATGATGCTTCGGTATTGGTGCTTTCATTTATTGAGCAAATGAATGCTCATATAAGTATTGAAGACGAACAGGGGAAATTTTTGTGCGGCAACATAGAGGTACTCTCTCAATATCAGCATCCGGTGAAGCTGCAGGATGAAATTCTTGGATGGGTTAAGGGAGATGAAAAAGCAATTTATATAGCTTCCCTGCTTACATTATTGGCGCAAAAAGATTTTGAAAGAAAAAACCTGGGCAGCGAAGTATTGATACTATACCAGGAAGTAAATATGGTTTTTAATTTTTCTGATAAACTGGCGCAGGCTATAGGCCCGGTAGCCATTGCACAAATAGCCGTGGACGAGGCTATGCACCTCATCCATTCAGTAAGCGGACTGGTTGTATTATGGGATGAGGGCAGTAAGCAATTACAAATACCTGCAGCATCCGGACAGGATTTATTTGACAAAGAAAAAATAACCCGCCATGCAGATCTTTTGCTAAGAATAGGGTTGAGTGGGCAATCAGAAATCATGAGCGATCTCACACCTTTAAAAGAGCCGGGGATAGTTGGCCCGGAGATACAGTCGCTTATTTATGCAGCACTCAAAGTAAAGCACCGGGTAATGGGCGCTATTATTCTTGCAGGTAATAGCCAAATGCAATATGCAGCAGCCGATCTAAAATTTCTTACTACGCTGGCACTGCAATCATCATCGGCTATTGAAAGCGCACTGTTGTATGAAAAAAACATTAGGGAAGCACATGAACGGGAAGAAGCTATGCGTAGAATTTATGAAATAACTGCAAAATTTGTTCCGTATGAATTTATTGGTTCGCTGGGGCATGATGTAATAACAGATGTAAAATTGGGAGATCAGGTGGAAAAAATTGTAACCGTTCTTTTTTCAGATATAAGAGATTATACCACCTTATCTGAGCAAATGACGCCGGAAGAGAATTTTAAATTCGTCTGCTCCTTTAATGAACGTATGGGGCCGTGTATTCGTAAACACAATGGATTTATTAATCAATATCTCGGTGATGCAATCATGGCCATTTTCCCCCGGAATGCTGCGGATGCACTATCTGCAGCAATTGAAATGCAAAAGCAAGTGGAAGAATTTAATTTGATAAGGAAGACTGATGGGCAAATGCCTATTCAAATAGGTGTGGGTATGCATACGGGTCCTTTGATAATGGGTATAACCGGAGATGCAGATCGTTTGGATGCTACTACCATTTCCGATACGGTCAATACAGCTTCACGACTGGAAAGCCTGACAAAATATTATAAAGCCAGTATTATTTTAAGCGACGCCTGCCTGGAGCAAATTACCCAAAAAGAAAAATTTCATTTGCGCTATATCGGTCTGGTGCAACTAAAAGGGAAACAACAATCCATTAAAATACATGAATGTTTTAGCGGTAACACTGAAGAAGATATATTTAAAAAACAAAAGACACTTTCTACCTTCAATGAAGGAATTGATAATTATTTAAACAGATCATTTGGAACTGCTGTCCAGGCTTTTTTATCAGTGGCAGAAGTGCACCCGGAAGACCGGACTGCCGAATTCTTTCTCACTAATGCAAAGCATTATCTTAAAAAAGGAGTACCTGAAAACTGGGTTGGTGTTTTGGAAATGATGAACAAATAAATATTTTTAAAAGATGATATATGTTTTAAATACCAAAAACTTACATGAACTTTCTGTTAAAACATTTGAGAACTCAGTTTCAATAAATAGATATAAAATAATATTGGAGGCTGAAAAAGAGTTCTATAGGTCTAATTTTTTAAATTATTTCATTTATAAGTATCGATTATGTTGTAGATTATTTAAACAGTTGTTCTATTCTGACAAAACATATCTTAAAATGTCTTTTAAATCGTTGATTGGTAATTTTTTATGAATCGTCCAAATTTATCATATCAAAACATACGAGTAGCGATTGGATTATTAATTCTTATCGAACTATTCGCATGTGGAAGTGGACAAATATTAACACTTTTTGGAGGTATTACCTTAAGGATGGTCAATTTTACTTTTATGCTAGTTATT
>JADGPX010000096.1 GCA_017882215.1 Chitinophagaceae bacterium
AAAAATATTTGTTTTTTAAATTTCTCTCTTTACTGTGTTCACTAAGCCAACAGACTTTTCATTTTATCAATGATTGAAGATGCACAAACAGACACAGCTAATATTAATAAAGCTATATCACTTAACAGATTAAGGTCACTACAGCTTGATACCCTCGCTAATATTTGCCTCAGCTCTAATACCGCGAATAATGACGATGCAAAAATATACAGGCTTTACAGGTATGGGATAGTTCATCCTTCTTTTATCAGTCCAACAGAACGCACTATACAACAACTTAAAAATGCTGGAGGAATGCGGCTAATAAGAAAAAAAACTGCTGTTGACAGCATTGTTCTTTATGATGACATGGCTAAGAAAATAGCCGACCAGCAGGCATATTATGAATTGTATCAAAACGAATCAATTAAAAAAGCTGAGTCTCTCTTTAATTTCAGAAAGTTTGCATTCACTTCTCCTGGTTTGAAACTTACAAATATTCTGGGCAAGGATACATCGCTTCAATTACTTACCCACGACAAAGTAATTTTGACAGAGTTTGGTAACAGCATATGGATTTATAGAGCTGTTGTAAGTTTTTATAATATACGTTTACAGGAAATGAAAGCACATGCCATTAAACTAATAGAAACTTTAAAAAAGGAATATCATTTAGGAGGTGAGTGATGAAAGCACGAACGCACAACAAGAAAATTTCAGCAAAAGGGGGCTGGACATCGAAGCAATCATCGGAAAACCATTACTCCCCCAGTTATCCTTAGTATCTTAAAATAATAAAAGTATCGCTGTCCTGAGTTTGTAACTCAGGACATTCTCCATAATCTTTGCTCTGGTTGTATCTGTATAAAAAAATAACGTATTTGTTTCTGCGAATACAAGGGTTTAAATAATATCGGAAGTTCGTAAGTCCTGAGTTACAAACTCAGGACAGCAGTGATCAGCAATATTCTTATAAATATCTTCTTTAATTTTTTCTTCTGTATAGATCAATAATTTGGATTGATCTCTTTTCTCAAGAGGATGGAGTGCTATTTTTTCGCCAGGTAAATGATAAGTAAAATCATTTATGGAAAGATGCTTAGGATGCATTTATAATTTTCCCTTTTGTATTTCTTCTACAACAGCGGGATCCAGCAGTGCAGTAGTATCACCTAAATTATGTGTTTCACCTTCTGCTATCTTTCTTAATATTCTTCGCATTATTTTACCGCTTCTTGTTTTAGGTAAGCCATTCACAAATTGAATTTTATCAGGCTTGGCAATAGCGCCAATAATTCTGGCAACCGTTTGAGAAATATCCTGTTTGGTAAGATCTTCATCGTGATGAATGCCGTTAAAGATAACGTACGCATATATTCCCAGGCCTTTTATCGCATGCGGAAAACCCACCACGGCGCTCTCCACAACACCTGTGTGCATATTGATGGCATTTTCCACCTCAGCTGTACCAATGCGATGCCCGCTTACATTTAATACATCATCTACACGTCCCGTAATTCTATAAAAACCATTCTCATCTCTTAAGCAACCATCTCCTGTAAAATATAAATTATCATAAGTAGCAAAATAATTCATCCTGCATCTTTCATGATCGCCATAAGTTGTCCGCAACATTCCAGGCCATGGAAAAGCAATGCAAAGATTACCTGACGTATTATTGCCTTCTGCAATTTCGCCTTTTTCATTAATCAGCACAGGTTGTATACCGGGTATTGGCAAAGTAGTATGTGCCGGCTTTTGCGGAGTAACGCCTGCAAGGTTTGATATCATAATTCCGCCGGTTTCTGTTTGCCACCATGTATCCACTACCGGGCATTTTTTCTTACCAATATTTTCATGATACCAGTGCCATGCTTCTTCATTTATCGGTTCGCCAACAGTACCCAAAACTTTTAAAGTACCCAGATTTTTATCTTTTATAAAATCCGGTCCATATGCCATTAAACTTCTGATAGCTGTAGGGGCTGTGTATATAATATTTACTTTGTGCTTATCAACAATATCCCAGAATCTTCCTGCATCGGGCCAGGTAGGAATACCTTCGAACATTAATGATGTTGCACCTGCTGAAAGCGGACCATAAACAATATAACTATGACCTGTTATCCATCCTATATCTGCGGTGCAGAAAAAAATATCACCGGGCTGGTATTGAAAAACATTTACAAAAGTGTAATTGGCATACACCATATAACCTCCGCATGTATGCACAACACCTTTAGGCTTGCCGGTTGAGCCTGAAGTATATAAAATGAAAAGCATGTCTTCAGCATCCATTTCTTCTGCTGCGCAATACGGATTTCCTTCTGATTCTACTTTCTGTATCTCATCTTCCCACCAGGTATCTCTGCCTTTTATCATACTGACAGGTGTACGAACACGGGTAAGCACGATCACTTTTTTTACTGAGTCGCAACGTACTAATGCATCGTCAATTATAGCTTTAAGAGGGATAGTTTTGTTTCCCCTGTAAGCCCCATCAGCAGTTATTACAAGAGAGCATTCTGCGTCCTGAATTCTATCTGCAATACTTTGTGCAGAAAAACCACCGAATACTACTGAATGAATAGCGCCAATTCTTGCGCAGGCTAAAACTGCTATAGCAAGCTCAGGAACCATGGGCATATAGATGCAAACCCTGTCTCCTTTTTTTACATTATTGTTTTTTAAAACATTTGCAAACTGCATTACTTTTAAAAGTAATTCTTTGTAAGAAAATTTGCGGCGATGACTTTCGGGATCATTGGGTTCCCAAATAATCGCAGGTGTATCCGGCTGAGATTCTGCCCACCTGTCTAAACAATTTTCTGTGATATTTAATTTGCCGTTTATGAACCATTTAATTTTGGGTTCTTTAAAATTCCATTCCAGTACTTTATCCCATTTGTTTTTCCAGGTAAAGTTTTCAGCAATATCTGCCCAGAATTTTTCGGGATCTTCAACGCTTTTTTTATAAGCGGAATTATATTCTTCTAAAGATTTTATTTGATAGGGGTATGACATCTAACAGAAATTATTTCTCAAATTAATAAATGCAACTTACATTTTATAATCCCATTGCATTATAAATAGCATCCTGTATTTTTCCGCGAACATTCAATCTTGACAATTTTAGATTATCACCGCCATCAGGATTTACACGGTTGCATAAAAAGATATAAACGATATTATATTTAGGATCTGCCCAAACACAGGTGCCTGTAAAACCTGTATGACCGAATGTAAGTGGTGATACAAACTTCGCCGGATAAGGATATTTGATAGTCTCATTATCTTTTTCCGGTTTATCAAAGCCAAGCCCCCGGCGGCTTATAGCGCTGTTGTAAGAAGTGAAAAGTTTTATAGTCTCAGGCTTTATAAATTGTTTGCCATTCATGGTGCCGCCATTAAGAAGCATTTGCATGATCACTGCCAGGTCGTAAACATCGCTGAATAAACCTGCATGTCCTGCAACACCATCAAACATAGCTGCACCGGGATCATGCACATCGCCACGCAAATGTTGCAGCCTGAAATATTTTTCTGTTTCAGTAGGTGCAATTCTATTTAATGTAAATCTTTCACGAGGCTTAAATCCTGTAGCAGTAAGCCCTAAAGGATCATAAAAGGTTTTCTTTACATACTTATCTAAAGTTTGCCCTGTAATTGCTTCTACAATTTTTCCTAAAAAAATAAAATCATTATCACTATACACGTATTTGTTTTCCGGTCCCAGCGGGCTTTGCAGCATCCGTTTATACATTGTATCTCTCCAATCAGTTCGCATGTATAAATTTTCTGCCACACGAATACTAAATGAATCGCTTTGCCTGGCTGAGTAAATATTTGGAAGAGGAGCCTTCGTTATGCTATCGATCGTTTCTTTATAAAATGGTATCCATGCTGCCAAACCTGCCTGGTGCAATAAAATATTTTCTATTAAAAGATTTTCCTTATTGCTTCCTCTTACCCATGGCAAATAATCTCCTAAATGCTTTTGCAGATCAAGCTTCCCTTCATCATACAATTTCATTACAGATAATGTAGTGGCACAAACTTTTGTTACCGAAGCCATATCATAAATGGTTTGTAGATTTACAGAGTCAGGTTTATCATAATCATATTTTCCAAAAGCTTTTTGATAAGCGATCTTTCCATCTTTTGCAACTAATACCACGCATCCAGGCGTGGCTCCTTTAGCGATAGCATCATTGGCAATAGAATCTATTGTAACAAGTTTTGCAGCATCAAGCCCAACATTTATTGGGTTAACAACAGGTAAAGAATTATTATTAAGAACGATGCCGTTTCCATATTTGTAATTATCACAAACGGTTACAGGAAGCTTTCCTTTAGCAATTATTTTTCCTTCTAATAAATCTATCGCAGTATTTTGAGTAATGCTGTCATCTTCGTAACAGGCAACTAAATTTTTTGTGTCGCAAAAGTTTTTTATGGCATAAGGATTTCCAAAAACAAAAATGATATTATTGGTTTGCTGTTGCAGTTGCTGTACAAAATCAATGGCAGTTTTATTTATTCCAAAATTATTTGCCGGATAACGGTTATAATTGTGAATGCCTATTATCACTGACTTGTAGCGGTTTTTTATCAGATAAACGGTTGATAAAATTCTTCCTGCATCCTGTTTATAATTAAAATAAAAAACATCGGCATTATAATCGTTTCTGATTCTTCTTGCAAAAGCATTATCGTTTGTTAAGCCAATGCCAACGTAAACAACGTCCTTTACATCTTTATTTTTTTGATTATTTTGTAATGGAAAGAATTGATCATCCTGTTTATTTAAAAGAGTAATAGCATTTTCAGTCACTAATCTTTTCATACCATTTACTTGGCTGTTCAGGTCTTCAGTAAGATGATTAGTATTAACAGGAATTAGCTTGCCTAAACCATACATATATTTAACCGCCAAAACCTTTTTACACTTTTGATAAATATCATTCCAGCTTAGTTTATTATTATCAATTGCTTCTTTAATTTTTGCAATGCTGCCCGGTACATCAGCAGGAAGGCATAACATATCATTGCCGGCGATTAACGATTGAACTGCAATATCTCCCCCGGGAAAATATTTTGCTACACCCTGCATGTTTAGTGCATCTGTAAAAGTTAAGCCCTGATAGCCCAATTCATTTCTTAATAATCCGGTAACATTATTTTTTGAAATGGAAGTTGCAGTATTCGGAGTGCTATCAATTGCAGGAATATAAAGATGAGCAACCATCACGCTTCCTATACCTGCTTTAAATATTTCACGAAAAGGATATAGTTCAAGCGAATCCAATTGTTCTCTTGTTTTATTTATCACAGGAAGATCTAAATGCGAATCAACGGCTACGTCCCCATGCCCCGGAAAATGTTTGGCAGTTGCCAGCACACCAACATCCTGTAAGCCTTTCATGTATTGAATTCCAAATAAGGCAACTTTATATTTATCCTCCCCAAAGGAGCGATCATTAATTACAGGATTGTTTGGGTTATTATTGATATCAACAACAGGTGCATAATTACATTGGATACCTGCACGCCTGCATTGCTCACCAACAATTTTTCCAAATTGATAAACAATGGAAGCATCCTGCATAGCACCCAGCATTAACTGGTGATTTAATGGAATAACGCTATCCATCCGCATTCCCAATCCCCATTCTGCATCAATACAAATAAGCAGCGGAGTTTTCGCAATGCTCTGATAATGATTTACAATATTTGCCTGCTTAACAGGTGGTCCCTGGAATAAACAAACTCCTCCAATATTGTATTTAGTAATTAATTCATTTACTTCCTGGTCGTAATATGCTACACCTTTTGAGGTTATTGAACTTCCCCTCAACACCATTAGCTGTGCAATTCGTTGATCATTATTAAGTGTATTAAAAACACTATCTGCCCAGCGTAATGCAGCAGGTGTTGTTTGATATTGGCTAAATGAAACAAGATTTATTAAAACAAGAAACAATGCAGGAAACAGATGTTTTTTCATGCTAAATTTTTTTGAAAAGTACAGCACAAGTTACTCCAATTAGGCATTGAAATTTATCAGCGTAAAAGCATAAGAATTTTTTTATAATTCTTTTATCCAGATATAAATATTGTGCGGAGCCAATTCATCTCCTCCAAAATATGGATACAATTTGTACCCTGTAGCTTTTATGGTAGTGCTGGTTCCTGGTAATGAATCTACTCTTCCATTTAAAGAAAAAATATAACTTTTTGCAGTTACTTTAATCGAGCAATAAGCCTGAAAGGCTGATAATGTTTTTCATAGGTTATGTAAGAATTTTTTATTTAAGAAGCATCAAAGATCGCACATTTTAAAATTTCTAATGCAATAGATAATGCTAAATTTACACTCTTAAAAACGCAGACCAGTGCCGGATATTGTACAGTTGTTACCAGAAAATATTGCCAATCAAATTGCCGCAGGAGAAGTGATCCAAAGACCTGCCAGCGCCGTTAAAGAATTATTGGAAAATGCTGTGGATGCAGGCGCAACTGAAATAAAACTTTTTGTTAATGATGCAGGCAAAGCGCTTATCCAGGTTATTGATAACGGGCAGGGGATGAGTGAAACCGATGCCCGTATGTGCTTTGAGCGGCATGCCACTTCAAAAATTAAAAATATTGAAGATCTTTTTCACATAAAGACAATGGGTTTTCGTGGAGAAGCGCTTGCAAGTATTGCGGGTGTTGCACAGGTGGAATTAAAAACAAAGAAAGCAGAAGATATTACCGGTACTTATATTGAAATTGAAAACAGTGTTGTAAAAACACAACAACCCATAGCAGTACAACAAGGCACTTCTATTAGCATGAAGAACCTGTTTTTTAATGTACCTGCCCGCAGAAATTTTTTAAAAAGCAATACATCTGAATTAAGACATATTGTTGATGAGTTTATAAGGGTTTCAATGGCTTTTCCTGAAATATTTTTTTCATTTACTTCCAACGGGCAGCAGGTTTTTCATTTAGAAAAAGGAACATTGAAACAACGCATTGTTCAAATTCTTGGAAATAATTATGCAGCTAAACTGGTTAGTGTGCAGGAGGAAACTGATTACATGAATATTTACGGCTTTGTTGGTAAACCTGATACTGCTAAAAAAACAAGAGGCGACCAGTATTTTTTTGTAAACAATCGCTTTATCAAAAGCGCTTATCTTAATCACGCTGTTATGAATGCTTTTAGCGATATGATCGCTAAAGACAGCTTCCCTATGTATGCTTTGTTCATTGATCTTGATCCTTCGCGGCTGGATATAAATGTTCATCCCACTAAACAGGAAATAAAATTTGAGGATGAAAAGATCATTTATGCTTTTGTGCAATCAGCTGTTAAGCATGCACTGGCGCAATTCAGCGTAACGCCAACTTTGGATTTTGATCTTGATATTTCCATACAACAATCAGATGCGGTGAGTAAACCTTTCACCGATGATAAAAGATCTGCCGCTGCATCTTCTTCTTTATATAAAACGTTCACACAAAAACACCAGGCTCATTTTATTGAAAACAAAAGTGATCTGCAGCATTGGGATAGTGAGTTGTCAGTAGTCAGTGGTCAGTTGTCAGTAGATGGAGAAAAAGAATTTACAAGTCAGGGAGATTTGGATAAGAATAATAAGACCGAATACACACCCGAATCACTTCAAAAGAAGGAAGATAAAAAACCAACAAATAATAATTTTATACAATTACATAACAGCTTTATTATTGCTGAAAATAGAAATGGCTTTATTGCAATACATCAGCAGAATGCCCATGAAAGAATTTTGTACGAAAGATTTTTAAATGCGATTAAAGGCAAACCAATTGCCACACAAAGAAGCTTATTTCCTGCAACGATTGAGCTTGCGCCGGGTGATACAGTTTTATTAAATGAATTATTGGATGACCTGCAATTGTTAGGTTATTTGGTAGAACCTTTTGGTAATAATACTTTCGTTATTCAGGGATCACCGGCAGATGTAGTGCAGGGGAATGAAAAAGCAACACTGGAAAAAATGCTGGATCAATACAAACATTTTAGTAACGATCTTAAATTTAATAAGCGTGAAAAACTGCTTCGCTCTATGGCATGGCAGCAATCAGTAAAAGCAGGCACATCATTAGATCAAAAAGAAATGGAGTCTCTCATCAATGATCTTTTTGAATGCGAAACTCCCAATTGCACACCCAATGGTAAGCCCTCTTACCTGGAATTTAAAAAAGAAGAGTTGGATAAGATATTTGGGAGATAACAATTATATTCTAACTTCTACGTTTTTATATTTATAACCAAAACTATACAACATGCAAAAGACAATTAAGATTGGAGCTATTTTTTATTTATGCTTTCTCTGCTTTACAGTGAATGCACAAAAAGAAAAAAATGTACAAAAAGAAAAAGTAGCTGAAAAAAAGAATATTGTAAAGATCAATTTACCTGCATTGGCATTTAAAAACATTTCATTGCAATATGAAAGAAAGATTGGCAAGAGAACTTCAATTGCAGCGAATGTTCATTCTATCCCTTTTGGGACATTGCCTTTTCAAAGTACTTTTAAAAATATATTTAATAATTCGAATGTTCAGTATGATCAATTTAAGCTCGGCAGCTTTGGCGTAGTGCCTGAATTTAGATATTATGTTGGCAGGAAAGGTGCATTGCATGGTTTTTATATCGGACCATTTGTCAGCATTTCAAATTATAAAATGAACCTGCCGATTAATTATAACAACAATACCAAAACAGGAATTTTTGATGGTAAGCTAAATGCTTTCACAGGAGGTTTACAGCTGGGTGCACAATTCAGGCTGGGTAACAGTTTAACTTTGGATTGGTGGATATTAGGACCTAACTATGGTTCAGTAAACGGAACTCTAAACTTTTCATCAACATTATCTCAACCTGAACAGGATGAGCTAAAAACTCAATTAGAAAAGTTGAAAAACGATGTGCCATTTAATGCCATTACATCATATTCTGTAAGCAGTACAGGAGCCAGCGTAGTTGTAAAAGGTCCCTGGGTCGGATTAAGAGGATTAGGTTTTAGTTTAGGGTTTAGATTTTAATATTTGTCTGAACTATGATTTTTGAGATTAAAGGATTTAGTGATTAAATAAATTATACCTAATCTTAAAATCTGATAAATCATGGTTCAGACATAAAAAACCCGGCAATAAATACTGCCGGGCGCTTGATTTTTTTCTATCAGTTAACTATGTTTTTTGAAATCTTGAGTAACATATTCTGTTACCATAAATTACTTTGATGTTATATAATCCGGGAACTAACCCTTCAATATTTGTTGTAACTACATTATTGCCTGTGCTGCCCTGCTGATCTTTTTGCTTCACTAAAATATTGAGTGAATTATAAATATATACATGGATCATTTCGGGTTGGGTAAGCTGAACACTAAAGCTTACCTGGTTGCTTGCAGGATTTGGATAAGAAGCTAAAGTACATGCAGTATTTGGAGATGAAATATGAATCACTTCGCAATATTCTTTTACACATCCGCCATAAGTAACCGCTTTTAAACAAACAAGGTATTCTCCCGGTTCATTAAATGTATATACCGGATTGTTTTGGGTAAGAATAACCGGTGCAGGAGATGAAGAAATAGAAAGCCTGGTAATTGTCCATGTTTCTGACTGAATAGGATAATTGCTTAATGCATGGAAATAAATTTTATTTGGTGCTGACATCTCATGACTGATTTCATATTTTACCCAGATATTATTGCAGCTAAAGCATGTGCCTGTTTCAGCAACTTTGTAAGAAGTGGAGGTACATGTTGATGACCTGTAAACGGTAAGATATACTGTATAATTTCCTGAGCGTGGGTAAACATGTGACGGGGTCATATCATTAGAGCCCGTTCCATCACCGAACGACCAAACATATTTCCAGTTAGGATTTTGA